>JALONU010000177.1 GCA_025454775.1 Bacteroidales bacterium
TTCCATTACTGATTCAAGGAGGTTTTTGGAGAATTCCAAACCGGTAGCCTGAGGCGGCATTTTCTCGAAAGCCGAGTTTATGATCTTGATAAGGTTAGAACGTGCATTCCTTACAACTTCCCACGCCTGCGGACTCATGTAGATCTGCTGTGAGAGGTTATGTTCAAACTCGCTTCTTATGGTTGTAAGAAGAGCTGAATGAAGCTGAGCTGCAGTTACCCCCGGTGAGCTTACCCTCACAAGAAGGGATTCCAGTGATATTCGCTCGAGGAAAAGCACGATCCTTTCGTAAGCCTGAAGCCTGATAGGTGTGACAGTCCGGCTTCCCTGCAGGATGATCTCCTGCCTTCTTTTTTCCTGGTCGTTTTTCATCATGCTTCTCAATACCAGCCATGCAGTCAGGAAGACTATCAATGCGGGAATGGTTATTTTCAATATGTCAGATATAGTTTCCATTTGCTTTCAAATTATTAACAATGAACAAACTTAACTTTTTAATCTCAATTTTACCTCATAACTTTCAGCTTTTGATAACTCCAGACTTGTAACATGCAACTTGCAACTTGCAGCTTGCAACTCCTAACCAGTAACTTAAATATGGAACACCTGTCCGACCGAATCAAATCCCTTTCAGTTAGCCAGACCCTGGCGATGGCACAGAAGAGCCGTGAGCTGAAGGCCAAAGGTATTGATGTTATCAGCCTCAGTCTTGGCGAACCCGATTTCAACACTCCCGATTACATCAAGGAGGCTGCCAAGAAGGCCATAGACGACAACTACTCCAAGTATCCTCCGGTACCCGGTTATAATGATCTTAGAGAAGCAATCTCAAGGAAGTTCAGGGAAGAGAACGGCCTTACCTATACGCCCGATCAGATCGTTGTTTCAGCAGGAGGCAAACACTCGCTGATCAATGTTATCCTCTCACTGGTGAATCCGGGTGAGGAGGTGATCCTTCTGGCACCATACTGGGTAAGCTATTACGACCAGGTCATCCTGGCAGGCGGCAAACCTGTAATTATCGAAACCACCCTTGAGAATGAGTTCAAGGTACTGCCTGAACAGCTGGACCTTGTGATAACCCCTAAAACAAGGCTAATAATATTCAATTCTCCTTCAAATCCTACGGGGATGGCCTATACGAGGGAGGAAACGGAAAGCCTGGCAAGGGTTGTGAAGAAGCATGAAGGGGTCTTCATTATCTCCGACGAAATATATGAACATATACTTTTCAGGGGGGAACATGTTAGCATGGCATCGTTCGATTATATCTTCGATCGTGTCATCACGGTTAACGGTGTTTCAAAAGGTTATGCTATGACAGGCTGGAGAATAGGCTATATCGGCGCACCTGTGTGGCTGGCAAAAGCTGTTGACAAGCTCCAGGGTCAGTTTACTTCGGGTGTCTGCTCGATAGCACAAAGGGCTGCACTGGCTGCCTTGATGAGCGACGACGGATCGCGGGGGAGAATGAGAGATGCATTTCTGAGGAGGCGCGATATTGTTTGCAAACTTCTTAAGGAAATTAAAGGACTGAAACTAAAGGTGCCGCAGGGCGCTTTCTATGTTATGCCCGACGTTTCAGCGTTTTTCGGTAAATCCGACGGCGAAACGACGATAAGAAATTCCGATGACCTCACGCTCTATCTGCTCGGCAAGGCGCAGGTGGCGGTTGTCGGAGGTGATGCGTTCGGAGCCCCGAACTGTATCAGGATCTCCTATGCAACTTCCGATGAGCTCCTTATTGAAGCGGTGAAGAGGATCAGGGGTGCACTCGAGAAGCTGAGGTGACTCATGAACTCACCCCCTCAATCCCCCTCTCTGCGAAAAGCAAAGAGGGGGAAATGGTTATTATAGAGGATAAGCAATATAATTTATTAAAATCGGATTGCCCCCTTCTTTGGTTTCCAGAGAAGGGGGAAGGGGGGATGAGTTCGTGCTACCAGTACCTGTTGTACGAAATAACCTCCTCCTGCGGCTTACGTCTCTTCAGGCGCTGCTCAGCTTCGGAATAGCCAAGCGTGATAATGAGTTCAATGCGTTTCGAACGCGGTATACCCAGGATCTTCCTGACCCTTGGTTCGTCGAACCATCCTACAATGCAGGAACCCAGACCTTCGGCTTCAGCCTGGAGGCAAATGTTCCCTGCAGCGATGCCTATATCAATAAGTGAAAAGTCTTTTGCCTTGACCGTACTCCCGAATTTGCTGTTGAAATTGGCACCCTCCCTCACGATGACTATCATTGCGGGGACCTGATGGATGAAAGTGTTTATCCTCAGTACCTTGTTGATAGCAGCATCTGCAACACCCTGAAGCACCTGCAGGTCGTTGATAACAATGAATCGCCACGGCTGCCCGTTGCAGGCAGAAGGTGATAAACGTGCAGCTTCGGTGATCCTTTCCAGCTTTTCCTTTTCAATCGGTCTGCCGCTGTATTTCCTGTCGCTCTGCCTTACCGAAATGAGATCCAGCATCTTTCTTCCGTCTGTCATACCTGTTGATAATTAATATATTCAATTCCAGGGGCCGAATTTAGCAATATTTAATATCTTTATTTTTCATTTTAATACTTAAAAGCGATGACTATTTTTTTGATTGTGCTCGGAGTGATTGTACTCCTGATCTTCTGGGTGATCTCCCTCTATAACCGCCTTGTAAAGCTGCGGAACAACCGCGAGCAGGCTTTTGCTGATGTTGATGTGCAGCTAAAGCAGAGGCATGACATGATCCCACAGCTTGTTGAAGCCGTAAAAGGTTATATGCAGCACGAACGAGGCGTTCTGACCGAAATTACCGAAGCGCGTGCCGCAGCAATGAAAGCATCGACAATCAACGACAAGATAGTTGCCGAACAGAGGCTTTCAACGGCCCTCGACGGATTAAAGGTTGCCGTAGAAGCATATCCCGATCTTAAGGCAAGCCAGAACTTCCTGGACCTTCAGAATGAGATCTCCGACATTGAGAACAAGATAGCCGCAGCCAGACGCTTCTTCAACTCCGCAACCAAGGAGCTTAACGTTGCAACAGAGGTATTCCCGTCAAACATAGTGGCAACCCTTTTCAACTTCAAACGCGAGCCTTTGTTCGACCTTGGAGACCAGAGAACAACAGTAGAACAGCCTCCGAAGATCTCCTTCTCGTAAAATGAGCTATTTCGGCCTTCAGAGTCAGATAAGGAGGAACAATACAAATTCCGTACTGATCCTCCTTATGTTTCCTGTCGTATTTATTGTACTGACATGGCTCTTCTTCTTTCTGATGAGCATAAGCGGGCAGTTCCAGGAATCGGCTGCAGACCGGCCTGAAAGCTTCAATATGATGTATGATGTAAACTACAGTTTCCTTCATACTATCCCATGGGTGCTCATCGGCGTGGCAGCCTGGTTTACCATAGCCTTTTTCTCCCACAGCGCAATGATCGACAAGGCAACTGCATCAATACCGCTTGAGAGAAAGGAGAATAAAAGAGTGTACAACCTTGTTGAGAATCTTTGTATCTCAAGGGGGATGACAATGCCGAAGGTAAGCATCATCGAAGACGATTCCCTGAATGCGTTTGCCAGCGGCATCAATGAAAAGACATATACTGTTTCACTGTCAAGAGGAATCATTAACAAGCTCAATGACCAGGAGCTCGAAGCGGTCATCGCCCACGAGCTTACCCACATCCGAAACCGCGATGTAAGACTGCTGATACTGTCTATAGTATTTGTAGGGATCTTTGCCTTTATCTCGGAGGCAATTTTCAGGTCGATGCGTTTTGGCGGGCTGTCGAGAGGGAAAAAAGGCAGCGGAGGAGCCGCGATACTTATTGCTCTTGTACTGGCCCTTATAGGGTACCTCATCGCCTCTCTCTTCCGCTTTGCCCTTTCACGAAAGCGTGAATACCTTGCCGATGCTGGTTCTGCAGAGCTTACAAGAAATCCCCTGGCTCTTGCCTCTGCCCTGAGGAAAATATCATCCGACCCAACCATAGAAGCGGTGAAAAGAAAGGATGTTGCGCAGATGTTCATCGAAAATCCGCAGGTGGAGCTGAAGAAATCCTCCTTTTCGATGGGGGCTCTTTTCGCTACACATCCGCCGATCCAGAAGAGGATAGAGATACTGGAACAGTTTTAGAACAACTTTTTTTCTTCTCCTCTAAACAGCCTTTTTATATTGTTCCTGTGAGTGATAAGGAGGGCAACAGCCATAATTACTGAGAACACTTTGAAGACAAGCGATGGAGTGTCGAAAAGAGTGAACAGGAAAATGGGGAAAGCTATCCCCGCGCTCATTGAGCCTACAGATACTATCCTTGTCACCAGGACAAATACAAGGAAGACACCAAGGCAGGAGAGCGTCAGCAGAGGATGAATGGCGAGCAGGACACCTGCTGCCGTTGCTACGCCTTTTCCTCCCCTGAATCCGGCAAAGACCGGAAATATGTGGCCAACTATGGCGGTAATTCCTGTGCCGATCTGGAGGTTTACCAGAAGCGGGCTTCCTGGTTCTGCCAGGTTAAAGAATACCGGGAGCATGGCTGAGAGCCAGCCCTTGGCCATATCTATCAGCAGCACCGGGACACCTGTTTTCCACCCAAGCACCCTGATTGCATTTGCCGCACCTGCATTACCGCTTCCGTGTTCCCTGAGATCGATGCCCAGGAATATTTTCCCTGCCCAGACTGCCGTCGGTACTGATCCAAGAAGGTAGGCAGGAATAACGGCTGCACACAGAAGAAGTATGTTCATGACTTCCGGAATTTGCCTCAAAGATAATAATGCGGCCGGAATATGAATATTCAGTTTATACCTGGCCCATGAACTGCCAGTGCAGCTGTTTCGGGATCAGAGGTGAATTTGCTGAAATTGTTGATGAACTTGAGAGCCAGGTCGGAAGCAGCTATATGCCATCTTGTTCTTGATTCCCAGCCATTTGACGGATCAAGTATGCTGTCGTCAACACCCTCGATGCTTACAGGTATGCTGAGGTTGAAGACCGGGAGGTTCACGAATTCACCCCGGTTTATGGAATCGTCAAGGATCGCGTTGATTATGCGCCTTGTTGCCGGCAGGTCAATCCTGTGACCTGTTCCGTAAGGACCGCATATCCAGCCTGTATTTACAAGCCAGGCTTCTGCTCCGTGCTCCTTCATTTTCCTGGCAAGTTCTTTTGCGTATATTATCGGATCCACCAGCAGGAAGGCTGCGCCAAAGCACGCTGAGAACGAAGGTACAGGCTCAATTATGCCTCTCTCCGTGCCTGCCACCTTTGCCGTATATCCGCTCAGGAAGTAATATTTGCACTGTTCTGCGTTGAGGCGACTGACAGGCGGCAGAACTCCGAATGTGTCGGCAGAGAGAAAGATAACCTTCCTCGCATGACCGGCTTTGGAGACCGGTTTTACGATATTGTTGATATGGTAAATAGGGTAGGATACCCTTGTATTTTCAGTCTTTGATTCATCGTTGAAATCTATGGATCCGTCGGACCTGATGACCAGGTTCTCAAGCAGGGCATCCCTCCTGATGGCATTGTAAATGTCGGGTTCATTTTCCCTGCTCAGCTTTATGCATTTTGCATAGCATCCGCCTTCAAAGTTAAAGATCCCGTCGTCGTCCCATCCGTGTTCATCGTCGCCTATAAGTGCCCTGTCAGGGTCTGTTGACAGGGTTGTTTTCCCGGTACCTGAGAGTCCGAAGAATATTGCCACATCACCTTTCCTGCCTACATTCGCAGAACAGTGCATGGAGGCTATCCCCTTGAGGGGCAGGTAGTAATTCATTACAGAGAATATCCCCTTTTTCATTTCGCCTCCATACCATGTTCCGCCTATGACAGCCATGTTCTCGGTCAGGTTGAACATTACAAAGGTCTCAGAGTTGAGGCCCTGTTTCTTCCAGTCGGGATTGCTTGTTTTGGAAGCCATCAGCACTACAAAGCCGGGTTTGAAATTTTCAAGCTCTCCCGGAGTGGGCCTTATGAACATGTTCTTTACGAAATGAGCCTGCCAGGCTACTTCCATAACGAATCTGACACTGAGCCTTGAATTCTCATTTGCACCTGCAAAGCAATCCATCACAAAAAGTCTCTTGCCTGAAAGCTGCTTTGCCGCCAGGTCTTTACAGTGATTCCATATCTCCAGGTTAATTGGCTTGTTGTCGGACACCTTCGCCTTCTCCGATTTCCACCACACGGTATTTCTTGTCTTCTCGTCTAGAACTACGTATTTATCTTTCGGCGACCGTCCGGTAAAGATGCCCGTATCGACAGAAATGGCCCCGTTCCTTGTAATTATGCCTCGTTCCAGCTTTCCGAGCCCGGGTTTGGTTTCTTCTGCGAAAAGAGTGTTGTAATCAGGGTTATAAACAATTTCTGAAACATCACTAATACCATAATAGGATAAGTCTTCAGGTGTTAACATGATTCTGTAAATGTTGATAGAGGTGTAAGAAATGCAAAATAGCTAAAATATCGATGCAATAGTCAGGGTTCTCTGATTTTTAAAATGAAAAAAGGACGCTGTGAACAACGTCCTTTTTCCTTGGTGTTGCAGTAATATTACTTACCGTATTT
>JALONU010000178.1 GCA_025454775.1 Bacteroidales bacterium
GGCGTTGGCAGATTCAGGGGTTCTTTCCATTCAAGCTGGTTGGTGATATTTGAACCCAGCTTATAGGTAATTATACTCTTTTCGGGTTCCTTGCCTCCGATAATTTCTATCTTGTTCCTGTCCATATTGCCTAAACCGGCAGCAGCACAATAGTTTATATAACCTACATTTTCAAGAGGGATCCCCATGAGCCTTGCGCACATGCTGTCGATTGCCACGGTGTCAAATCCGGCCAGCGCCACCCTGTGATCAACAGGAGTGCCGTTGATTGGGCCGTTCCCTTCCATCCCTTCAACCCCGTCGATTATCGTAAAATCGGGAAGGACAGCGGGTGCCACCAGGAACATGTTGTAATGCAGCCACCTCGCTCCTCCGGAGTGCATATTACGCTTATAGCTTATCGGTTTACTGCCGTTCACGGCTCCCGGGTTAAGCGGAGCAGCCATTGTGAGGTTCTTTATACCGGCTGTCATCACAACCGTGTTATGGGTTTTAAGCCGTGACAGTGAAATGACATAATAATCAGGACTGGCCAGGATATCTGCAAGCTCTATCCTGTCGAGGTGAAGATTCCTGTCGATAATGTAGCTTGGGACTCCGGTTGCCTTGGTATTCAGGTCAACGAATTTAATGTTGAAATCCTTCTCAAGATCGGTGTAGCCATAGTTCTTGAATCCGTCTGATGAATTCACGCTGGAACTCGACTCGGCAATGATAATCTGTCCCTTGTAAATCGGTTTCAGGTATTCCAGGAGAGCTCTCAATGCATCCTTGTGGGTGGCACAAAGTTCCTTACTTGTAACAACCATATTCGGCTTTATGACAAGCTGCTTCTTTTTCAGGCCTGCCCTGATCTCCTTTTCAAAAGGTTTGATCACCTCATACATCATCTGTTTCCTGTCGGTGCCGGTGGTAAATGAAACGGGGCTGCTGCCATAGTTCACTACCGGCTTCGGCCTGGCTTTCATATCAGCCGGTTCTACGTCAAGAATATCCCTGAAACCGGTCGACAGCATTGCTGCAGATCCCAGTCCCAGCATTTTAAGGGCATTACGACGCCCTATAACTAATTGCTTTTCACTTGCCTTCATATTTTGTTTTTTCTATTCAGTCAAAATTACCCTGCAATTATCTAATTTGAGCTTTTTTCTTTTAAGTGAATGTCATCTTTGCGGTGGCCTCCCCGACTGGCGTTCTTTTGCATAAGCCCTGATAAATTCCGGGGATGGTGCTGCTCCCGGATCATCGAAGAATTTTTTCATATTATCTGCATTGTCAAGAAGCCATTTGGTAAATTCCTGGTTCATTTCCGGGGTGTACCCACCGTCTGCCTGCTGGGCAGTAAAACGGCCTTCTTTAACGCCCATATGAGCCCATACATCCTGCATACGTGTTTTTTCCGATGTCTCTACTATCATCTGCGCAAGCTGGGGCGGAATGAAAACCACTCCTTCGCGTGAACCCAGTACAATATCCCCTGGCATCACAGTTACATAACCGACCTGTATCGGACAATTGATCCCGATTACCAGGTTGGAGCTGTTTGCCTGCGGCCTGAAGTCGCGAATCATCACATTCCATTTGGGATCGACTCCGAGGTTGCCGTAAAGATCCCTCAGAGTTCCCCTGATAACCGCACCGTTGCCTGTTTTTGTCCATATCGTGGTGCCAAGGTTATCGCCCACATGCGATGCATCAAGAATTCCCTCACATACATTGGCAACATAGACGTCTCCGCTCTGGAGCTGATCAATTCCCCATGTATACTGACCTCTTCCCCTTCCGTCTTTGGTTCCCTGCTGCTGAATAAGACCATTCAGATCGGGACGGTAGGGAAGAAAGTGTATCGTTGAAGCTCTTCCGCAGATAATAATTTCCTCCCTCATCATTTTAAAGCCGCCGTAATACTGGTTGGAATAGGTGGGTCTCCTGAATTCGCCGAAGCTTGTGGGTCCCTGGTTTTCAACCTGATCACTTGCCCCGTTCAGAGTCTGCCAGGCTTCTGTGACCGATACATACCTCATTCTCCTGACTATGTCATCTGATACTTTCGGCCGTCCGTCGGGGAAGCGTTCTCCCTTCCACAGCGATGTGTAATAAAGCATTTCATCCTTTGTGAGTGAAGTTGGCTGAGCGCTCAGTGAAGAGCACCAGATCATTCCGGCAAGCAGAGCCGCGAAGTAAGAAAAATATGAAAATGTTCTTTTTGTTTTCATGGTTTGTCCTCCAATCTCTTTATTAATTTATAGTTGAATATCTCTAATAAGCATTATTATCTGTTAAGTTTTCTCCTGTGTCGCCTTTGTTTGCTTTATCCTCAGCGGTATATGACTCCAGAAGCTGGCAAGCGATGAAGCGGCGATGTTCATCCAAGTTCCGAAAATCAAAGGAGCAAGAGCTGCCGCCGTACTCTTGAGGACATCATACGCAAGACCGACAGCAAGTCCTGAATTTTTCAGACCTACCTCGATGGTAACTGCCCTCACGTCTTCATCACTGAACCTGAGTGCTTTTGAAGCAGCGTAGCCGGAAGCCAGACCTATCAGGTTATGCGCTATTGTAGCAACGAAAAGCGCAGGACCAATGGTTAGCAGAGTTTGCTGATTATGAGCCGCTACGACAACAATATAAAGCATAATTGCCGTAAGGGACAGCTTTGGAAGGACGAGGTCCATCCAGTCAGCCGGGCCGTTTGTGCGGCGGATAACAACAATGGTTACAGACACGATAGCGACAGCCCAGGCAACCAGTATCAATCCTGTCTGTGAGGATTTGAATAACGCAGGGAAAGGCACGAAGATCAGAATCAGACCGGCAATAAAAGCTGCTGCTGCCAGCAATATCATGTTAAGATCCTTCTTAACCCATTCCAGCTTTCCGTACAGGATCTTATTTGCCACAATGCCTGCGAATATCGGGATCAGGATCATGTTCACAATGCTGATCATCATGCTGACGGTATTGACTTCAATAAGCTGCCCGGCAAAAAGTTTCATAAGGAAAGGAGTTACAAGCGGCGACAGCAGTGTTGCAAATGTTGTGAGTGTTACCGAAAGAGCAAGGTTTCCCTTGGCAAGATAGGTCATCACATTCGAAGCTACTCCTCCGGGACATGCTCCTACCAGAATTATGCCGGCAGCCACCTCAGGCGGAAAGTTCCAGATGTTTACAATAAGCAGGGCGGCAAGGGGCATCAGCAAAAAGACCATTATTGTTCCGGCGATCACCACAACCGGTTTCCTGAATTCCTTCACAAAATCCTTCAGATCCAGCTTGGTTCCCATTCCGAACATTATGACCTGTATTGACGGTATAATCAGCTTGTTGGTGTTAAACCCCCAGTCGGTGAAGATTTGCGGAAAGTACAAGACAAAGGAGACAAACGCAAAGATCTGAAGTGTGAAGGATAATCCCCTGAACTTTTCAGATTTCTGCGCACTGAAGGCAAGAGCGTAAAAAAATGCAAAAAGCACCAGTCCGGATATTGGCAGTTTCCCGTTCCCGGTGGAAAGCAGAACGATTTCTGCTATGGCAAGCAGCCCTGCCATTGCAAGATACATTTTAGTTGCTCCTGAATTTTTCATATAAAATCCTGGTTTTACTTGTTTCCCAAAAATTTAATTACGGTTTCTTTTATCTGTTCGGGCTGAAGCCCGTATTTGCCCAGCAATTCTTCATACGGTCCGTTACCTGAATAAAAATCCCCGATGCCGATCATTTTTATTTTTGCAGGGGATTCCTGGCTGCAAAGCTCAGCTATGGCGCTGCCCATACAGCCGGCAATAAAGTTTTCCTCCACAGTGACTATCTTCCCTATTTCCCTCGATGCCGACAGTATCACATCCCGGTCAAGAGGTTTGATGGTATGCATATCTATCAACCGGACACTAACACCAGCCTCTTCCAGCAATTTAGCAGCTGCCACAGCTTTGGATAAAACCGTACCTGTACCTATCAGTGCGACATCCCGTCCTTCGCTGATAACTATGGCTTTGCCAAGCCTGAAATTAACATTGTCCTCGTAAAGCACGGGCATCTTCGGACTTCCTATTTTCATGTAGCAGGGTCCCGCATGTTCTATCATGGCATACACTGCTTTTTTTATGGTAACAGGATCTCCCGGACTTAATATGGTTACACCAGGTATAGTTCTTATTATGGCAACATCGTCAAGGGAATGATGCGTGAAACCCAGCTGATCGTATGTAAGCCCTGCACAGCGGCCCACGACCTTCACGTTCTGTTTCATATACCCGAGATCGTTCCTGAACATCTCATAGGGACGGGCGGTGACAAAGGGGGCGATGGCAGCAAACACAGGTATTTTCCCTGTTGTCGCAAGCCCGCTTGCAAATCCTATCACACCCTGCTCCATGATCCCGAACTCGAAATGCCTCTCAGGGAACTTTTTTGGGAAATCCCCTAATCCTGATCCCGAGCTGCTGTCGGCTGAAAGGACCACAAGGTCCGGATTACTCCCGGCTGCTTCGATAACGGCTTCTCCGAAGGTTTTCCTCGGATCCTTAAGTTCATTAATCATTGTCCAATGTTCTCCGTCTTTGCTGTCAGCTGTTTTTCAATATTGTCAAGGTCAAGCTCCGCCTGTTTCAGTTCTTCAGGCTTGGCTTTCCAGTAATGGTAATCCACCCTGCCCTCGGCAAAACTTAATCCCTTTGATTTTACGGTATCGGCAATTATGACAGATGGCTTTCCTTTTTCAAAAGGAGCTTCGTTAACTCTCCCGATTATCGCCTCAAAATCGTGGCCATCTATGATCCTGACACCCCATCCGAATGATCTCCATCTCTGGTCAAGTGGCTCATAGTTCATTACTTCGGTCGTTGGTCCGCTTATCTGAAGCTTGTTCCTGTCGACAAAAACTATCAGGTTTTCAAGCCTGTGCATTGCTGCAGCCGAGGCGGCTTCCCAGTTGGAACCTTCGGCGAGCTCACCGTCGCCCATTAAAACATAAACCTTTGCAGGAGATCTGTCAAGTCTCAGGCCTAAAGCCATTCCTCCCGCGATTGATAATCCGTGTCCGAGTGCTCCGGTATTTGTTTCGACACCGGGAAGTTTATGCATATTTGGATGTCCGGGGATCCTGGAATCCAGTGCCCCGTAAGTGTCCAGAACGGATTTATCGAAGAATCCCTTCTCTGCCAGCGTGGCATAGAGGACAAGGCACTTATGTCCGGCTGACAGTACAAAACGGTCCCTTAAAGTCCAGCCTGGATTTCCGGGATCAACCTTCATCAGATTATAATAAAGTGCTGTAAGAATTTCTGCCGAAGAAAGGGCTCCTCCTGCATGACCAGCTTCCCCTGCCCTTATAAGTCTCAGAATATTCCTTCTGATATTAAGCGCAATTAATTCCAGATTTAAAATCTCTCTCCTGTCCATCAGAATCAAAATTTTAAGATCTCCTACACCTGGTGTTTTCCGGCATATTCCACATAGCAGGCAACCTTGGCTTCAGAAGCAGTACCGGGCTGCCATCTTGCCTCCATCCAGGTCTTTACGATCTGCTTTGCAACTTCTGATCCGGTGGTGAAAGCACCAAGCGTAAGAACATTTGAATTGTTGCTTTTAATTGCCCTCTCCGCTGAATAGGTATCAGCACAAAGCGCTGCATAAATGCCAGGTACCTTGTTAGCGGCGATGCTCATTCCGATGCCGGTTCCGCATAGCAGAATTCCCCTGTCATATAGTTTTGACGCCACTGCTTCTCCGACAGCAAATGCAACCCTGGCGTAAATAGGATCCTCGCTTCCAAAATCCTTTACCGGGTATCCCATCGCCTCAAGCTGGGCTATTATGGCTTCCTTGAGGGCCGCTGCATTCGGATCGCACCCTATGGCCACAGACAGTTTTTTCTCTTCCAACGGCATTGTCAGATAATTTAAATGTAATTAGAAATTGCAATCGATTGAAATGTCAGGCTAAATCTACTTATTTTTATTAAACAGGCAAATCAGCTGATTGAATAATGATAGTTTTTGCTGAATAATTAAAGATAAATACCAGGCGTGATTTATCTTAACATTTTTTCACAATTAATCTATTATCAGACCGTCCTTGATCTGCAGTATCCTGTCCGACATTCCGGCAAGTTCCCTGTCGTGGGTGACAATGATAATTGTCTGCCCGAAGGTGTCGCGAAGCCTGAAAAAAAGTTTGTGAAGTTCTCTCTTATTTTCGGTGTCGAGGTTTCCGGACGGTTCGTCGGCAAGTATCACAGACGGGTTGTTCACAAGCGCCCTGGCAACGGCCACTCTCTGCTGCTCACCGCCGCTGAGCTCCGAAGGCTTGTGGTGAAGCCTGTCTGTAAGATTCAGAAAACCAAGTAGTTCAGAGGCCCTGGTTTCAGCATCAGCCTTCCCCTTTCCCGAAATATAGGCTGGTATGCAAACATTCTCAAGGGCTGTGAATTCCGGCAGAAGCTGGTGGAACTGG
>JALONU010000179.1 GCA_025454775.1 Bacteroidales bacterium
ACTGGGCCGGCCTAAATATTTCTTCGGGGTAACTGCAGGGAACATGGATTCGATGGTCAACCACTATACCGCAGCGAGGCGCCTTCGTTCCGACGATGCATATACACCGGGAGGCAAGGCGGGCTTCAGGCCTGACTATCCGACAATCGTATATACAAGGATACTGAAGCAGATTTTTCCCGATGTCCCTGTCGTGATCGGAGGCATAGAGGCCTCAATGAGAAGGCTTTCACACTATGATTACTGGAAAGACAGCCTGGAGCCTTCGATCCTGGTCAGCAGCGGTGCCGATCTGCTTGTGTATGGTATGGGAGAACAGCCTCTCCGTGAGATCCTGAGGCTTCTCTCCAGAGGTGTGCCTTTGCATTCGCTTAAAAACATTCCGCAGACTGCTTTTGTCATTGACAGGGCAGACCCTCTTCCCCCGGATAAATCGTGGACAGATAAAATGCTCCATTCATTTGAAGAGTGCCGTTCTGACAAAAAACTTTTTTCAGAAAATTTTATGGTTTTCGAGAGGGAATCAAGCAGGTTCGGGGCAGCACGACTTACAGAGCCTTCAGGCGAACGCAAGGTTGTGATAAATCCGCCTTTCCCTCCGATGAATGAAAAGGAATTTGACAGGTCCTTTGACCTTCCGTACACATACATGCCCCATCCCAGGTACGCTAAAAAGGGATCCATTCCTGCCTGGGAGATGATAAGATTCTCAGTGAATATTCACAGGGGATGCTTCGGGGGCTGCAGTTTCTGCGCAATAGCATCACACCAGGGTAAACAGGTAGTTAACAGGTCGGAACGCTCGATACTGGCCGAGATTGAAAAAATCTCAAAGCTCCCGGATTTCAAAGGCTACCTCACTGACCTGGGAGGACCGTCAGCAAATATGTACGGGATGAGAGGCCGCGATATGGAAATTTGCCACAGATGTGCAAGGCCTTCGTGCATATGGCCTTCCGTATGCAGAAACCTTGATACTTCCCACGCAGAACTTACTGACCTCTATAGGAAGGTCGGAAGGCTTCCGGGAATAAAGAAGGCTTTCATAGGAAGCGGTGTAAGGTATGATTTGCTTTTCCCCGAATGGAATCCCTGCGCCGGCAGGGCAGAGGAGGAATATCTCGAAGAGCTTGTCAGGAACCATGTCTCAGGTCGTCTTAAAGTGGCTCCTGAGCATACATCGCCAGCAGTCCTTAACAATATGCGCAAGGCACCTTTCAGCCTTTTCAGGAGGCTGAAGACGAAATTTGACAATATCATAAAGAGGGAAAGGCTTTCGCTTGAGATCGTCCCATATTTCATTTCTTCTCATCCGGGATCGACGGAGGAATCGATGAAGGAGCTAGCGGCAGAGGTGAAAAGCATGGGAATAAGGCCTGAACAGGTTCAGGATTTCACTCCTACACCAATGACCCTCTCAACACTTATATATTATACGGGCTTCGATCCCTTCACAGGAAAGAAAGTCTATGTTGCGAGGAACCCGGAGGAAAAAAAACGTCAGAAGGAATATTTCTTCTGGTACCGTAAGCCGGACAGGTACAGGAAAAAATAATAACATTAAATTTATACGAACAAAATTCAGCACCGGTTATGAAGAAAGCAACCCTGACATTGATGTGCCTGATCCTTGCTGCAGGCCTTATTATTATGGTATCATGTACCGGCGGGTCCTCAGCTCCGGGAGCGGGAAAAGCCAATGTAGCGCTGCTAGCGCAGGTCCTGAGCTTCGGACGCGGAGGACAGACAGCCATCACAACCCTTAATGACGGACAGATACCCGACAGTGTACCGGCAGGCTTCACGCAGAGGTTTGCAGGCCAGTCGAGGCAGGGCCGCCCCCAGAGACCGGCAGTGATAAGGTACGAATGCAGGTGGGAGAAACCGGTTACAATTGATGAGACTGCGGTGTTCTGGTACGACTATGACAGCCTCGTTAAGCTTCCCCATGCATACCGGTTCAGGTACTGGAACGGAACCGATTTTGTCCCTGTCGAAAATCCTGAGGGGCTCGAGCTGAGATCAGGGGTGTTCTGTTCGACCAGGTTCGCAGAAGTAACGACAACGAGCCTGCAGATAGAGATAGATTCTGTTCAGCGGTTTATGACTCCCGCACTCGAATGGATGGTGTTCAAATCCAAAGGATCCCCTGATGTGGCACCTGTCATTAATGCCGGCGACGACAGGAGCGTGATCACTGGCGGAAAAACTTATCTCTCGGCTGAGATAAAATCAGTCGGTCCGCTTAAGGACACCAGATGGACGGCAGAGGGTCCGGGACCGGTGCAATTCGCTGACCCCGCAGCAAAAGAAACAGCAGCTTCATTCACGGTTCCAGGTGAATATATTCTGACACTTACCTCCAGTACCGGTAAGATGAGCTCATCCTCATCACTGAATGTCAAGGCACTCCTTCCTCCCGAAGAAAAGAGACTTGATGTGGTTTACACTAAAAAATACAAGATCGACAATCCTCTCTGGACCGCGAGGGCCAAGGCATTGATAACTAACTGGATACCTCATTGCATCAGGCAGATTGAGCGTACGGATCTTCCCACAGGTCAGGGCGGCCTCGACAACTTCATTGAAGCTGCAAAAGCTCTTCGCGGGGAACCACACGGCCGTCACCTTGGTTATGTCTTCTCAAATGCATGGGTTCATCAGACGATTGAATCAATGTGTATAGCACTTATGGTTGATGCAGGTCGCGACAGAGAGATAATGGCTGCCCAGGAATATATGAAGCTTACCCTTGAAAAATGGATACCAATCGTTCTGGCAGCCCAGGAACCCGACGGTTACCTGCACACAGCCTATACACTCCGGGACACAACCAGGTGGAAGGAGAGGTGGGCACCGGAAACCAGGGGGAATCATGAGGGTTACGTGGCAGGATATTTCATTGAGTCTGCCATTAATCACTATACTCTCACCGAAGGCAGGGATAAAAGACTCTACGATGCAGCAAGGAAGCTTGCCGACTGCTGGGTCGCAAACCTGGGCCCCGGTAAGAAAGAATGGTACGACGGTCACCAGGAGATGGAGCAGGCACTGGTCCGCTTCGGCCGTTTCGTTAATGATATGGAAGGTAACGGCAGTGGCGACAGCTACATCGCGCTGGCAAAGTTCCTCCTTGATAACCGCAGGGGCGGCAGTGAATATGACCAGAGCCATGTGCCGGTTCAGCAGCAGTATGAGGCTGTCGGACATGCTGTAAGGGCTGTTTATAACTATTCCGCCATGGCAGATGTGGCCGCCGAAACTGGTGATATCGATTACCAGAGTGCAGTGATCTCACTGTGGGATAATATAGTCAACAAGAAGTACTATTTAACCGGAGGCATTGGCAGCGGAGAGACTTCGGAAGGATTCGGGGATGACTATTCACTGGGAAATAATGCCTATTGTGAAGCGTGTTCCAGCTGCGGGCTGATCTTCTTCCAGTATAAGATGAACCTTGCCTACCATGATGCAATGTTTGCCGACCTCTACGAGGAAACAATGTATAATGCTTTACTGGGATCGATGGACCTGCAGGGAAAGAATTTCTTTTACGACAACCCGCTGTCATCGGGACTGATGCGTTACGACTGGCATGTATGTCCCTGCTGTGTGGGGAACATTCCCCGTACGCTGCTTATGGTGCCAACCTGGACCTATGTTAAAAGTGAGAACGGAATATACGTGAATATGTATATCGGAAGCACCATTAAGGTTGAAAAAGTCGCAGGTACCGATGTGGAAATGGTCCAGAAAACCGATTATCCATGGAGCGGGAAGGTGAGCATAACGGTAAATCCTGAATCAAGTGCAAGGTTTACTTTGTATGTAAGAGTTCCCGACAGGAAAACCAGCAACCTGTATACTCCTGTCCCCGGAGTGAATACACTGAAATCCCTGACGGTTAACGGGAAAGCGGTACCGGTTAACATTGTGAAAGGCTATGCAGAAATACCGGGAGAGTGGAAGAAAGGCGATGAGATCTCGCTGGAGATACCCATGGAGGTTCAGGTTATCACCGCCGATGAGAGGATACTGGCCGACAGAGGCAGGGTGGCTCTGCGATACGGTCCCATGATATATAATGTGGAAAAGGCTGACCAGCCCGATATTAACGGAAGTATCGGAAGCACTCCTCTGAAAGCAGAGTGGAAGCCGGGGATGCTGGGTGGTATCATTGCTGTCAGCGGGACCTGGGCTGACGGATCACCGTTGCTGGCAGTACCTAATTTTGCCCGTCTGAACAGGCCGGTTGAAAGGACAGAGGGCGACAGGACTCCAACCTCGATAGTCTGGATAAGAAAATAAAATGAGAAGCCGTAGCTGTGAAGCTACGGCTTGAGCTAAAAACCTAGAAATCAATCAATTATTCATATTCCTTAATGATGTTTCTTACATCGTCGGGAGCAACACGTCCGTAAGTCTTGTCGCCCACCATAACCACAGGTGCAAGTCCGCATGCACCTACACACCTGAGGCTCGACAGCGAGAATTTACCGTCAGGGCTTGTCTGACCTACCTGGAGCCCCAGCTCCTTCTTGAACTCATCAAGAACTTTTTCAGCACCTCTTACATAGCAGGCTGTTCCCATGCAGATGCTGACAGGGTGCTTGCCCCTGGGGGTCATTGTGAAGAAAGAATAGAATGTAACTACTCCGTAGATCTTGGCAACGGGCACCACAAGCTCGTTTGAGATCACTTCCTGCACCTCGGCAGGCAGATAACCGAAATGCTCCTGGCATTTATGAAGGACATTGATCAGCTCCTGCGGATCGTTGTTGAAAGATGCACAGATCTCCCTGATCTTGTTCACATCTTCCTGTCTCAACTCTATCTTGATACTTGACATGACATTGAATTTTATGCAGTACCCTTGGGTAACTTATTGTTTAACAATGATTTTCTTCTTTTTATCGAAATAATGGGTGTGAAGGAGGTGATGAGCCTTTTCACTGTTCGGTTTTCCGAGAAACTCTTCATAGAGCTTTATTATGAAAGGATTCTCGTGCGACTTCCGCAGGGGCTTCTGCTTGTCTTCCCTGTATATCGCGGCTGCCCTGGCTTTGATAATATCTGAGTTGCCATGGTGCAGCGGCTGGCCTCCTCCGCCTATGCATCCTCCGGGACATGCCATAACTTCGATGGCATGGAACCTGGATTTGCCATCCCTGACATCGTTGAGCAGCTTCCTTGCGTTGCCGAGACCATGTGCGATTCCAATATTTATCGGAAGACCGTCGAAGTCGATGGTTGCCGAACGCACTCCTTCAAGGCCCCTGAGCTCTGTGAAGTCAAGCCTGTTGAGTTTCTTGCCTGTATGTAATTCATAGGCTGTCCTCACAGCTGCTTCAATAACTCCGCCGGTGGCGCCGAAGATGACACCTGCTCCGGTCGATTCTCCGAGAGGAGCATCGAAATCACCTTCCTCAAGGTTGTTCAGGTCGATGTTAGCCTGCTTGATGAATGCTGCAAGCTCACGCGTTGAGATTGAGAAATCGACATCCCTGTTCCCGTCGGTGGAGAATTCTTCTCTCTGACATTCATATTTCTTTGCCAGGCAGGGCATTATTGACACTACCACGAGGTCTTTCCTGCCGATCCCTATCTTGTCGGCAAAATAGGTTTTGGCAATTGCACCGAACATCTGCTGGGGTGATTTTGCTGTCGAAGGGACATCCTTCAGGTCGGGGAAGTACTCTTCGAAGAAATTCACCCAACCGGGGCAGCATGATGTAAGTATCGGAAGCCTGGCCGTCTTATCACCTTTGAGATGCCTTGTAAGCCTGTCGAGAAGCTCAGTGCCTTCCTCCATGATGGTAAGGTCGGCTGCGAAATCCGTGTCGAATACATAATCGAATCCCAGCGATCTGAGTGCTGTGACCATTTTTCCTGTAACCAGCGTTCCGGGCTCCATCCCGAATAGTTCTCCCAGCGCCGCACGGACAGCCGGAGCCGTCTGTACGACGACGGTTTTTGTCGGATCTGCGAGCGCCCTAAGCACTTCCGGGGTGTGATCCACTTCTGTAAGAGCTCCCGTCGGACAAACTGCAACGCATTGCCCGCAGTAGGTGCATGTTGAATGCTCAAGGTTCTGTTCGAAGGCAGGTGCCACTGTTGCCATAAAGCCCCTGTTGACAGCTGATAGGGCACCAACAGTCTGAACCTCGTTGCACATCATCTCGCAGCGCCGGCAAAGGATGCACTTATCCTGGTCTCTGATGATAGAGGGAGAAGTATCCTTCTTGTAAGTTGACATGGCTGCAATCTCCTGGCCGGGGATCTCCCTGATGCCCAGATGATGAGCCATTTCCTGGAGTTCGCAGTTTCCTGATTTTGCACAGATGAGGCAGTCTTTCGGGTGATCTGAAAGAATGAATTCCATAACAGTCCTCCGTGCATTCAGAACCCTGGTAGTGTGGGTCTTAATAACCATTCCCTCTTCGCACTTTGTG
>JALONU010000180.1 GCA_025454775.1 Bacteroidales bacterium
CATCAGTTCATTTAACCATGTTTTCCGACTGACTGGAAAACGAAAGGATTTGAGTATATCTTTACACTATTATCTTTTCAGCAAACGTGAAATGAAAAAATTCCTTTTTCTACTTCTGCTTTTAAGCCCGCTTGCCGGGTGTGTGAATAAGAAACAGGAACACCGGAACGTCTATTTGCCACAAGTCGAAATGACAGTGAAAAAAATGCCGGTTCTTTCAGGAAAACAGGAAAACGCGATCATAACCCTTACCATAACAACAGGCAGTAGCTCCCCAAATGCCTTATCTGTAACCGGGATGAAGCTTCGGTTATGCGACAGGGGATCTGTGCGCGAACTTGCTTCCGTCATGATCTTACATCCGGGAAAGCCTGGAGATGCTTCGCCAGCCGGACTGTTCGGAGAAAAGAAAGATCCGGGCAAAGTGTTCACTATAAGGGGAAGCCTGCAGATAGGCAGTGAGCCTGAAGTTATCACAATCTCCTTCATACCCCGTGAAGATGCGGATATAACTGCGAAGCTTTCGGTAGCCGGGCTGAAAATATTCTTCTCCGACGGTTCTGTCTGCAGGGTAAATATCCCCGACAGATCCTTCCCTCTCTATTTCGGTAAGGTGCTGCGGTCTGCAGGACAGGATAACTGCCATACATACCGGATCCCCGGACTGGTGACCACAAGCGGCGGAACTCTAATCGCTGTGTACGACAACCGCTACAACCGGAGCAAAGATCTCCAGGAAGATATCGATATCGGTATGAGCAGGAGCACCGACGGCGGACAGACATGGGAACCCATGAAGGTGATCATGGATATGAATGAGTACGGCGGACGCCCGGAACAGCTCAACGGAACCGGCGATCCCTGCATCCTCTGTGATCATAACTCAAACACCCTCTGGGTGGCAGCATTATGGATGAGCGGAGCTTCTCCCGACCAGATGCTCTGGTATGCATCGAAACCCGGGATGCTTCCCGAAGAGACAGGACAGTTCCTCCTTGTTAAAAGCACCGACGACGGAATAACCTGGTCGGATCCCATAAATATAACCGGACAGATCAAAGACCCTTCCTGGCAGCTTCTGCTCCAGGGCCCCGGCAGTGGATTGACCATGAAAAATGGCACCCTGGTGTTCCCGGCTCAGTTTAAAGCAGACCTGGGAATACCGGCTATCGACGGCGGTCAGTATACGTGCCATTCGACTATCGTGTACAGCAGCGATGGCGGTGCAACCTGGAAGATCGGCACGGGGGCAAAGCCGAATACCACCGAGGCCCAGGTGGTCGAACTGTCCGACGGTTCCCTCATGCTCAATATGCGCGACGACCGTAACCGGAATGATAAAACCGAAACCAACGGAAGGGCAGTGGCGGTCACCCGCGATATGGGAAAAACATGGACCACACATCCATCCTCAAATTCGGCACTTCCTGAACCTAACTGCATGGCAAGCCTGATAAGTGTTGAATTGCCGATCGAGGGAACACGGAAAAATGTTCTCTTCTTCTCAAATCCCGATAACAGGAATTTCCGCAGAAACATGTCCATAAAAGCAAGCCTCAATGAGGGTCTGACATGGCCGCAGGAATACAGGCTCGAACTGTATGACGCTGATTGTTACGGGTATTCATGCCTCACGGCTATCGATGAGAAGTATATAGGGATACTGTACGAAGGGGCAGGAGAACTCTGTTTCCAAAAAATTCCGTTCGGCGATATTCTTGAATCGGAAAATTGATACTTTTATAAACCTTATATAATACTTAAGAATATCCATCGAAAATGCCAGTGTTAAAAAAGTACGAAGGTCTGGTGGCAGCTCCCTTTACACCTATGGACAATAAGGGGAACCTTAACCCGGAGCTGATCCCGCGATATTATAAACTCCTGGAGCTTAATGGAGTGGCAGGTGCATTCATAAATGGATCCACCGGCGAAGGAGTATCACTGACACAGAAGGAAAGACAGCTGCAGATCACAGAGTGGGCAAGGTGCCTGAAAGCAGGAGGCAGCGTTCGTGTGATCAACCTCCTCGGGGGAACTTCCTACGATGAATGTATTGAAAATGCAATCATTTCACAGGAGGCAGGATTATCAGCAGTTGCCCTTCTCGGACCCTATTATTTTAAACCTGTTGATGAAGAGCATCTTGCAGAATTTGTGGCCAGGGTTGGGGAAGCCGTCCCCGATATGCCTCTCTATTATTATCATATTCCTGTGCTTACAGGAGTATTTCTCACCATGTTGCCTTTCCTCAGAAAGATATCAGGCATGCTTCCGAATTTTGCGGGTATAAAGTTTACACACGAGGATCTTATGGATTTCTTCACCTGCCTGAATTATATGGATGGAAAATATGACCTGCTGTGGGGAAGGGACGAATGTATGCTTTCAGCCCTCGTACTTGGTTGCAGGGGATTTGTAGGCAGCACGTATAATTATGCAGCTCCTCTTTATATCGCCCTGATGAAAGCGTTTAACGAGGGCAATATAGCCGAAGCCCGCCGCCTTCAGATGAAATCGGTGGAAATGATCTCACTGCTCGGCAAATACGGAGGAATGGGTACAGGCAAATCATATATGAAGCATCTCGGACTCGATTGCGGAAAATTCAGGAGCCCGGTGAAAAACATGACTGACGAAATGTTCCGGGAATTCACAAGGGATGTCAAACAACTGGGAATGGATAACTATTTCTCGAAGCTTTAGCCTGTTTTCAATATAAGCATATGAACCTTAAATCGCTGGCGGAACAATACCGGAGGGAACTTCTTGACAATATCATCCCTTTCTGGGAGAGATACTCGATCGACAGGGAAAACGGAGGCTATTTTACATGCCTCGACAGGCTGGGAAAAATATACGATTCCGATAAGTTTACCTGGCTCCAGGCACGACAGGTATGGGTGTTCTCATACCTGTATAACAACGTTGAAAAAAAGGAGAATTGGCTAGGGATAGCAGGATCAGGAGCACGCTTTCTCGAAAAGTTCGGACGCGATGAAGATGGGAAATGGTATTTCTCACTTACAAGGGAAGGAAAACCGCTCGTGGCTCCCTGTAACATATTCTCCGACTGCTTTGCCGCCATGGCATTTGCCCAGATGGCAAAGGCAACAGGTGAAGCAAAATATACGGATATCGCCCTGGCAAGTTTCAACAGCATTCTCGGAAGAGCCGGAAACCCAAAAGGCATTTATAATAAGACTTTGAATGAAGCCAGGAATCTCAGGAGTTTCTCCCTCCCCATGATCCTTTGCAACCTGAGCCTCGAAATGGAGCACCTTCTTGATCCTGAATATGTTGGCGAAATCACGGATAAGTGTATCGAAGATGTCATGGAAGTATTCCACGATCCGCAAACCGGGCTTACGCTGGAGAACGTAAACGATGACGGCAGCTTCTCGGACTCATTCGACGGAAGGCTTATAAATCCGGGACATGGAATAGAGGCTATGTGGTTCGTCATGGATCTCGCAGCGCGTAATGGCGACCGGAAGCTCGCTGAAAAAGCAGTGGAAAGAGCTCTCAGGCTTTTGGAATATGGCTGGGATCAGAAGTATGGCGGCATTTTCTATTTCCTTGATATAAAAGGATATCCGCCACAGCAGCTCGAGTGGGACCAAAAACTGTGGTGGGTGCATGTCGAAGCCCTCGTCACTCTTATTAAAGGTTATATGCACACCGGTAATACGGAGTGCCTGAACTGGTTTGAAAAAGTCCACGACTATACCTGGTCGCACTTCCCGGACCCGGAATATGGTGAATGGTTCGGTTACCTGAACAGAAGGGGAGAAGTGCTCCTCCCCCTGAAAGGCGGAAAATGGAAAGGATGTTTTCATATCCCCCGCGGGTTGTACCAGGTGTGGAGAACGCTAGGGGCGTAGCATGCTACGCCCAGTAAATATGAAAATACAGACCAAACCCTGGTATCCCTGGCTGGTGGTAGCCCTCCTCTGGGGAGTGGCCCTGCTGAACTACATGGACAGGCAGATGCTTTCGACCATGAAGTCTGCAATGATGATCGATATCAGCGAGCTGGAAAAAGCCGAAAACTTCGGCCGCCTGATGGCCGTCTTCCTCTGGATCTACGGACTGATGTCGCCGGTGGCAGGACTTATTGCCGACCGTGTTAATCGCAAGTGGCTGATAGTCGGTAGTTTAGGGGTGTGGTCGTTTGTGACTCTGACAATGGGTTATGCTCAGACATTCGGCCAGCTGTACGCCCTCAGGGCTGTAATGGGACTGAGCGAAGCTCTTTATATTCCTGCAGGCCTGGCCCTGATTGCCGATTACCACCGTGGCAACACCCGCTCCCTGGCCGTAGGCATCCACATGACCGGTCTGTATGCAGGCCAGGCGCTGGGAGGATTCGGAGCCACTGTCGCCGGCGCCTGGTCGTGGCAGACAGCTTTCCACAGCTTCGGGATCATAGGGGTGATATATGCATTTGTTCTTGCTTTCTTCCTCCATGAGAAGAGAAACGATGTAGTCATAAAGGAAATCACGAAACCATCATTATCCGGATTCCGGTCCGTAACAGGAAGCCTTGGCCTTCTTCTCGGTACTATAAGCTTCTGGGTGATACTCTTCTATTTTGCTGTCCCCAGCTTCCCGGGATGGGCTGTCAAGAACTGGCTGCCCACCCTTTTCTCGGATACTCTGGGGATAGACATGTCTGAAGCAGGACCCTTGAGCACCTTCACAATCGCTCTTTCATCATTTGCAGGTGTGATAACCGGGGGGCTGATCGCCGACAGGTGGATCATGAAGAATCTCAGGGGAAGAATATACACGGGAGCAATAGGTTTGTCCCTGACTGTCCCTGCTCTGTTCCTAACCGGTTTCGGAAGCACCCTTCCGGAAATTATGGCCGGGGGGATATTTTTCGGTATCGGCTTCGGCATGTTCGACGCC
Organism: Bacteroidales bacterium; assembly: GCA_025454775.1. Classification (GTDB taxonomy): domain Bacteria; phylum Bacteroidota; class Bacteroidia; order Bacteroidales; family VadinHA17; genus LD21. The sequence goes on from JALONU010000180.1 coordinate 4,915, forward strand.
AACAACATGCCTATCCTCTGCCAGTTCGTGACGCCGCGTCACAGGGCGGCCGGATACGGACTGATGAATATGACAGGTGTTTTTGCGGGAGCATTGATAACCGGATGGCTCGGCAAATCAACCGATGCAGGCAACCTGGGAAGGGACCTGGCCCTGCTCGCCATCCCGGTGGCAATAGCAGTGGCGCTTCTTCTTATAACACTGAAACCAGAGAGTGCAGATAAAATTTCAGATTGATGAACTTGTGTTGCTGAGATCCGTCGGCTTTTTCTAAATTCACGCTATGAAACAGATTGTCACCGGAAGTATTCTTATTCTTTCTCCCCTGATGCTGTTTAAGTGTGACATTGAAGGAGGTTCGCGCCATCTTCAGGAGAAGCCGAATTTCCTTATCGCCATGGGCGACGATATCTCCTGGCCGCACATGAGCGCCTATGGATGCAAATTTGTCAAAACTCCGGGGTTCGACAGGGTGGCAGAAGAAGGAATACTCTTCACGAATTGTTACACACCCAATGCAAAGTCTTCCCCCTCAAGGGCATGCTTTCTCACCGGGCGTAACAGCTGGCAGCTTGAGGAGGCATGCAATCATGTACCCTTCTTTCCTGCAAAGTTCAAATCATTCATGGAAGCTTTGGGTGACAACGGCTATTTTACAGGTTGTACAGGCAAGGGATGGGCTCCCGGGGTTGCACTCGACAGCATGGGAAACCAGAGGCAGCTGACCGGCTTACCTTTCAACAGGAAAAATGCAGCACCTCCAACAAAAGGCATTTCCGGCAATGACTATGCTGCAAATTTTGAAGACTTTCTCTCTGCACGTGACAAGAAAAAACCATTCTGTTTCTGGTACGGATCATATGAACCTCACCGTCGCTATGAGTACGGTTCGGGTGTAAGCAGTGGAGGTAAAACCCCCTCCGATATAGACGATGTCTTTGATTTCTGGCCCGACACAGACACGGTGAGAAATGATATTCTCGATTATGCTTATGAAATTGAGCATTTCGATAATCATCTCCTGCGAATGATCGAAATCCTCGAAAAGGAAGGCGAGCTGGAGAATACCATTGTGATCGTAACGGCCGATAATGGTATGCCTTTTCCCAGGATCAAGGGAAATGCATATGAATATTCAAACCATATGCCCCTGGCAATAATGTGGTTACAAGGCATAAGAAAACCCGGAAGAATGGTTGATGACTATATCAGCTTCATCGATTTTGCCCCTGCTCTCCTGGGAATTGCCGGACTCGATCACATAGATGCAGGAATGCAGTCTCTGCAGGGAAGAAGCTTTGAAAATATATTCCGGAGCCGGAAAGAGGGATCAGTTGATAGGGAACGGGATCATGTTCTGATCGGGCATGAACGGCACGACGTTGGAAGACCTGGCGACCAGGGTTACCCCGTGAGAGGTATCATCAGGGATAACTTCCTGTACCTGAGGAATTTCATGAACGACAGATGGCCTTCCGGCGACCCGGTCACAGGTTACCTTAATACCGACGGAAG
>JALONU010000181.1 GCA_025454775.1 Bacteroidales bacterium
AAATACCGGACTGAAACCGGTTTCGTTTGAGGCTGCGTCTGTTCCTTCCGGGGAGTTTGTTCCCTTTGATCCGGCAACTATCAACATTCAGAATTCCGGGGAAGAACCTGAAATACTTATTTTTCCCGGCAACCTGCAGGTGCCTTTATACCAGGCGGATAAGCCGGCTCCTGATTCTGCAGTAATCTATATAGCGCTTTCTGCACCGCCTGATGAGGATGAAACTATTGTAGTAAATGTTGCGAGGAAATCGGGAAGCAAGGACATTGACCTCTCCAAAAAACAGACCGGGAGGTTTGAGTTTACAGGAGAAAACTGGAACAAGCCTGTTGCAGCATCTGTAAAGGTTAATCATAACCTCACAACCGGCACCACATCGCTTTTTAAAATTACCGCAGGGGATATTGCTTTCAGCTGGACAGTTTCACTCGGGATACTGGGGATAGTATTGCTCATGCTGGCTATTTACAACCGTTTTGCCTTGCCTCATCCTGTAGAGAACACCGAAAAGGAAAAAATGGGTTGGAAAGTTTACAAGGAAGTTTTTGTCTCATTCTTTTCAAAGCCCGGTGTAATCCCTGCTCTTATTTTCTTCCTCTTTTACAGACTTGGAGAATCACAGCTGGTGAAAGTGGCAACGCCTTTTCTGGTAGATTCCAGAAGTGCAGGAGGAATAGGCCTCACCTCGGCACAATATGGGATCGCTTACGGAACAATTGGCATGTTATGCCTGACACTTGGAGGGATACTTGGCGGCATAACCGCTGCTAAACTCGGTCTGAAAAAGCTCATCTTCTTAATGGCCCTCTGCATGAATATTCCTATAAGCGTTTACATATATCTTTCATTTGTTCAGCCGATGCCAGGCGATCCTGCAGTTTTTCTAGCTATTGCCCTTGAACAGTTCGGTTACGGATTCGGTTTTACCGCTTATATGCTCTATATGCTTCATTATGTCGGTGAAAGCAAATATAAAACAGCCGAATATGCCATTGGAACATCTCTAATGGCTCTCGGCATGATGCTTCCCGGGATGATATCCGGCACTATGAAGGAGGCGCTCGGTTACCAGCACTTCTTTATTTATGTAATCCTCTGTTCAATACCGGGACTGATAGCTATAAAGTTCCTGAAAATTGATCCTGGTTTCGGAATAAAAAAGAAGTAACACCGGAATGACCTTCGATAAATTAAAAACGGAACTTAAGGGAGACCTTTTCACTGATGACTATCAGAGGATTCTCTATGCAACTGATGCCTCATCGTACAGGGAAATGCCACTTGCCGTCACACGTCCCAAGGATAAGGAAGATATAAAGAGGATCATTGATTTTGCCAGGTCTGTGAAAAGCTCTGTTATCCCGAGAGGAGGAGGTACATCACTGGCAGGACAGGTTGTTGGACCTGGAATTGTCGTTGATATTTCAAAATACATGAACCGGATCCTGGAATTCAATCCTGATGAGAAATGGATTGTTGTGGAACCAGGCGTTATTCTGGCAGAGCTGAACAAATTCCTTGCGCCTCACGGATTGCAGTTCGGTCCCGAGACATCAACAGCTAACCGCTGCTGCATGTCCGGGATGCTGGGAAATAACTCATGTGGTGCACATTCACTTATCTATGGAAGCACACGCGACCATATCCTTGAGGCTGAGGTGATCCTGTCAGATGGTTCTGAGTCCGTATTCAAAGAAGTATCAGATGATGAATTCAATAAGAAATGCACCCTCGATTCTCTTGAAGGATCAATTTACAGAAAAATAAGAGACATTTTATCTGATCCGGTCAACAGGAAGGAGATAGAGGACCAGTTCCCTCATCCCGATCTGAAACGCCGGAATAACGGATATGCTCTTGATATCATGATGGATACCGATCCTTTTACCGGGAACGGAAAGAAGTTTAACATCTGCAAACTCCTAGCCGGATCGGAAGGCACCCTGGCATTAACCACCAGAATGAAGCTGAACCTTGTGCCTCTTCCTTCTCAAAGAACAGGTCTGATTTGTGCGCACTTTTCAAGCCTTCAGCATGCCCTCAAAGCAAACGTGCTGATACTGAAGCATAAGCCTGCAGCAATAGAGATGATCGACGATTTTATACTCGACTGCACAAAGGATAATCTTGAACAGAGCAAAAACCGTTTCTTCATAAATGGAGAGCCAAAAATAGTTCTGTTCATTGAGATCCTGCGAGATACGATCGAAGAGATTGAAAGTACTGCAAAGGCGATTGAAGCGGAACTGCGAAAAGCAGGTTATGGATATCATTTCCCTCTGTATACCGATAGCGACAAAATACAACGAATATGGGACCTGCGGAAGGCAGGTCTGGGTGTTCTTCTTATAATTCCGGGTGAAAAAAAGAGCGTCCAGGTGATTGAAGACACGGCGGTGTTACCTGAATTCCTGCCGGATTACATTACCGAATTCCAGGAAGTGCTTAAAAATCATAATCTCAGCTGTGCATATTATGCTCATATTGCCACCGGAGAACTCCACCTAAGCCCTCTGCTGAATCTCAAAGATCAGGAAGATGTAAAGACATACAGGAACCTTGCACAGGATATTTCCCGCCTGGTTAAGAAATACAGGGGTTCTCTCAGCGGTGAGCATGGCGACGGACGGCTTAGGGGAGAGTTTATTCCTTTGATGCTTGGCGAACATAATTATAACCTGCTGAAGGAACTGAAAAGAATTTGGGATCCCGAATATATTTTTAATCCGGGTAAGATCACCGACACTCCTCCGATGGACCAGGACCTCAGGTACATTCCGGGCAAAAAGACCACGCCATTAAAAACCACATTCAGATTCCCTGAAAAGGAGGGATTTCTGCATGCCGTGGAGATGTGCAGCGGCTCAGGCGATTGCAGGAAAAGTCCTTTGATCGGAGGTACTATGTGCCCGACATTCATGGCAACACAGGATGAGGACAAATCAACCCGGGGAAGAGCGAACATCCTGAGGGAATTTCTTACCCGTTCAGAAAAAAAACACCCTTACGATCATGAGGAGATATATAAGGTAATGGATCTTTGCATCTCCTGCAAGGCATGCAAATCGGAGTGCCCGTCAAATGTCGACATGACAAAGCTGAAGGCGGAGTTCCTCCAGCACTATTATGAGATCCACGGAGTACCTCTCAGGACAATGCTTGTAGGATGGCTTCCACGCCTTAATAAGCTGGCAATGCTGGTACGGCCTGTCGCAAACTATCTGACAGGAACTCGACTGTTCAGAAGGATGATAGGATTTTCCCCGTCAAGGAAGATACCCGGCCTTTCGCGTACGACGCTGACAGGATGGAAGAGAAGAAATCCAGGTAAGAAGAATGAAAATAATACGGTATTTCTGTTTGCAGATGAGTTCACAGATTATAACGAAAGTGATATAGGCGTTAAAGTGATCCTTCTTCTTGAAAAACTTGGTTATAGCGTGGTGATCCCAAAACACCGGGAGAGCGGCAGAACCTTTTTATCAAAGGGAATGCTGAAGGCTGCTTCACGGGTTGCCAACAGGAATATATCACTTCTGAAGGATGTGATAAGCGAAGAATCACCCCTTATTGGTATAGAGCCATCGGCAATACTGACATTCAGGGACGAGTATCCGGAACTTGCCGACATATCGCAGGTTGAAAGCGCGCGAAAACTGGGAAAGAATGCATTACTGCTGGATGAGTTTATCTGCAGGGAGGCAGAGAAAGGAAGAATAAAGCCTGACCGGTTTACTTCTGAGGCAAAAAAAATATTGCTTCATGGCCATTGTCAGCAGAAGGCAATATCTTCGACTATCTTTACAAAAAATATGCTTTCGATACCTGAGAATTTCAAGGTTGAAGAGATACCCAGCGGATGCTGCGGCATGGCAGGGGCATTCGGGTATGAAAAAGAGCATTTTGACCTGAGCATGAAGATAGGCGAGATAGTGCTTTTTCCTGCAGTCAGGTCTGCGGATAAAGATACTATTATTGCTGCGCCGGGCACATCGTGCAGACATCAGATAATAGATGGCACCGGACGCAAAGCCCTGCATCCTGCAGAAATATTGTACGAGGCATTGAAACCTGATTGAAAATAACTTATGATAAAAGAAATGAATACAAGGGGATTTACTGAAGTCGAAAAGGTGTTCTTCAGGAATTCAGGCAGAACCGGATGGTCCACCAAAATTCCGTACATAGTTGTTCCTAATCTTCCTGATCTTGGATTGCTGACTTCCATGCGCTTTCTTGAATGGGTATCTGAGAATCCCGAGGGAGTTATAAGCCTTCCTACCGGAAAAACTCCTGAGTACTTTATAAAGTGGACACAGAAGATCCTCGATGGCTGGAATAAACCGGATATCATGAAACTGAAGGAACAGTACTCTCTTAAACTCGCTAAGAAGCCTTCTCTCAAGGGATTGCATTTTGTACAGATGGATGAGTTCTACCCCATTAATCCTCAACATCATAACAGTTTTCACGACTATGTCCTCAACTTCTACATTAAGGGATTCAATCTCGACAGGAAGAAGGCTCTTCTGCTTAATGCCAACCAGATAATTCTTCACGGGGGGAAACATTATTCCGAAGTTTTTCCGGACAACCGTATCGACCTTACACTGAGGAACAGGGAACCTGTTACAGCTCTTGAAAAATTGCAGCAATCATCAATCTTCTGCATAGACAACTGGTGTTCGAACTTTGAAGAACAGATCAGGGAAATGGGGGGAATTGGTTTCTGGCTGGGAGGAATGGGCCCCGACGGGCATATTGCCTTTAACACCAGGGGCAGCGATCACAATTCAACAACCAGGCTGACAGCTACAAATTTTGAAACTCAGGCAGCAGCAGCAGGCGATCTGGGAGGCATTGAAATTTCCAGGAACAGGCTTGTTATAACAATAGGGCTGGGAACAATTACATATAATCCCAAATGTGTAACAGTAGTTTTTGCGGCAGGTGATGCCAAAGCAAAAGTTGCCTGCGATGCGCTCGAAAATAATCCGAATAACCTTTATCCTGCAACAGTCCTTCAGCGTCTGAAAAATGCACGGTTCTACCTTACGGAAGGCTCAGCTGTTCAGCTTCACGACACTATTGAAAAATACTACAGGGAAGGAGAGTGGACATTCGAAAAGACAGAAAAGGCAATCTTTGATCTGTGCCAGAATATCGACAAATATGCTCATAAGCTTAAGCTGAGCGACCTGCAGAATGACAGGTATTGTTCCATGATACCTGATCTTAGCATGAAAAGAGTGCAGGATGTTATCAAATCGACCAGGAATAAGATAGAAGCAGGACTTAAAAAAGAGGAAGACCAGACATTCCTTCATACTGGCCCGCATCACGATGACATAATGCTGGGAATATTCCCGAACATCATCCCGCAGCTCCGGGTAAAATCCAATAACTTCTATTTCTCAATATTCACTTCAGGATTTACTGCAGTTACGAATATAATGCTGCAGAACCTTCTTGAGGAGACACTGAGCCTTATCGAACAGGGCAAGATCCAGATGCTGCAGTACCCTGATTTTTTTGATGAAGGTTACAAATACAAGTTTGATAAGGATGTCAGCCACTACCTGGATAAGATCGCAGACCACGACAGGAAAGGAATGCTGCGTGGAGTATGCCATCGTATCACCAGGGTGATGGTTGAAGAATACAAGCTTAAATCGGTAAAGGATCTGGTTGAACGGTTGCAGCTTAATATAGAACGCCTTAAATCATCCTATAGCGGGGAAAAGAATCCTCCTGACATACAAAGGCTCAAGGGAATGCTTCGTGAGTTTGAGGAGGAGCTGGTATGGGCTCACTATGGCGTCAGGGTTCAGAATATAGAGCACCTGCGGCTCGGGTTTTATACAGGTGATATTTTTACTCCCCAGCCGGATAAAAAACGTGATGTGGAGCCTGTGGTACAGATGCTCAGAAGAATACAGCCAACTATCATCAGCCTTACATTCGATCCTGAAGGATCCGGTCCTGATACGCACTATAAGGTGCTTCAGACTATTGCAGAAGCATTACGCCAGTGGAAAAAGGAGAGGGATCTGTCGGATGTCAGGATAGTCGGCTACAGAAATGTATGGTATAAGTTCCATCCTGCAGAAGCCAATGTATTTACCCCGGTCTCACTGAATTCAATGGCAGTCCTGAACTGGTCATTCAGGAACTGCTATATAAGCCAGGTCGATGCCTCCTTCCCGAGTTATGAGCTAGATGGTCCTTTCAGCGAGCTTTCACAGCAGATATGGGTCGATCAGTTCAAGCGGGTGCAGCTTATCCTTGGAAAAGATTTCTTCTACAACAATGAGAGCCCTAAGATAAGAGCTACTCATGGAATGATTTATCATAAGGAAATGAAACCTGATGAATTCCTGATGTATGCCCGTGAACTTGAGAAGAGCATGGAAGGGGAATAAGAGGTAAAAGACAAAAGGAAATCCTCCCGCTATGCCTCTTTTTTACACGTACTCACCCCCTTCCTTCGCTTCCTCCATTTTTAAACCCTCCCTCCACCTCCCTCCCTTAAAAGTAAGGGAGGGAGAGTGGTTTCAGGAAATATTCAGATTACACCCTTCCCCTTAACTTTAAGGGGAAGGGCCGGGGATAGGGTTTAATTCAAAAAAGGAACCAAGCTCTTGTAATAGGATGGGCCCATGCATTTATTCATACAGGAAATACTTCTCCGCTCTCTTCCTGAACTCAGGTATCTCATCAAACCAGAGTCCGAGGATGGAATCTACTGAATAGGTTTTGGTGAAAACCAGCCTTACCAGGTCTGTTCCGCATACCTTGTCGAACATCGCCAGGCGCGATTCTTCGCACATTGTGAATATATCTTTCTTAGGCCACAGTTTATGTGCTTCCTGCATTATATAAAATTGAATGAGTGAAAGCGGACTTTTCCCTGGATCGGTAATATGGATCTGCACACCTTCAACGGTTTTCCCTGCTGACACGCTGTAATATGGCTTATAATAGACCGGCCTGAAGATTATCCCCGGAAGTTTTAATGCATTGAGGTTGTCTGCCAGCGGTTCGGCATCAAACCATTCTGAAGCAAAGAGCTGAAAGGGAAGTGTGTAACCAACACCAATGCTTGCTACATAAAGTTCACCAAAGATCCCGGTGGCCGGGTAGTATAAAGATGTAATTGACTGTGGTATATGCGGTGAGGTAAGCACCCATGGCAAACCTGTATCCTCCCAAAGCATTTCTCTGTCCCATCCGGCCATCTTTATAACCTTTAGTTTGCATTGAACACCGTCTTTCAGAAGTTTTTCGCCGTTCAGATATAGAGCCAGTTCGCCTACAGTCAGTCCATGTACATATGGTATGGGAAACTGGCTTACGAATGATGTGAAAGCAGGTTTCGTCAAAGCTCCTTCCATCCTTATGCCGCCTAACGGATTAGGCCTGTCGAGCACAATAAACTCAATGTTGTTTTCTGCCGCTGCCTCCATAGCCAGGCCGAGAGTGCTTATAAATGTATATGATCTCGATCCTATATCCTGGACATCATAAACCAGTACATCAATCCCTTTTAACATTTCAGGGGCAGGTTTACGTGTTTTCCCGTAAAGGCTGTAAACAGGTAATCTGGTCACACGATCAGTTGCAGAGCCGACAGATTCACCTGCAGTGAATTCGCCCCTGATACCATGCTCCGGGCTGTAGAGAGCCGTCAGCTTCAGGCTTTTTTCATTGTAAAGAATGTCGATTGCAGATCTCAGATTCCTGTCAACACCGGTAGGATTTGTAATTAACCCGACTTTTTTACCCTTCAGTTCACTGAAATTCCCTTTTACCAGGACCTCAAGTCCTGTCTCCACATTCTGTCCATTTATTGTAAACAATGCTGCTGCAGAAAGCAGAATAAAACTGCAGATCGAGATTCTTATAATCTTGTATATCATATAATTAGCTTTTAAAATAAAATGTGAATAAAATTTCAGTTAAAATTAGTTAATTTTTTATTTCAATTAATAAATTTGTAAGATGTATTACAACTTTTGACCTGATAATCAGGTTTCGTATTGGAAATATAAAGCAGG
>JALONU010000033.1 GCA_025454775.1 Bacteroidales bacterium
AGGGAACGAAAGACAGAGATCAGGAACTTCGACACAATCCAGGCTGCAAAGGTTGTTGCCAATAATGCCAAGCTGTATGCAAACTTCAGGGAAGGATTCATCGGCACGGGTCTCAGGAAGGATGAGTTCGTATGCGACTGCTCCGACATGGACGACATCATTGTTATCCGGAAGGACGGGACCTACCTGATTACCAGGGTAGCCGAAAAGGTATTCGTCGGGAACGATATAATCCATGCCGCTGTCTTTCTGAAGAACGATGAAAGGACCATTTACAACATAGTGTACCAGGACGGCAAGGACGGAGCCCTTATGGTAAAGAGGTGCGCCATCACAGGGCTTACACGCGATAAGGAATACACTCTGACGACGGGAAAGGCAGGAGCGAAGATCATATACTTCAGTGCAAACCCCAACGGTGAAGCCGAGGTTATCAGGGTATACCATAAGCCCAGGGCCCGACTGAAGAAGCTTGAATTTGAATTCGACTTCGGCCAGCTCAACATAAAGGGAAAATCGTCGATGGGGAACATCCTCACAAGGAATCCTGTTCACAAGATAACACTTAAGGAAAAGGGACTTTCGACTCTCGGAGGCAGAAAGATCTGGTTCGATGATGCCGTCCTTCGCCTGAATGTCGACGGCAGGGGGAAATTCCTCGGCGAGTTCAGCAGCGACGACAAGATACTTGTTGTGACAAGGAACGGATTCTTCCGGCACACCGGGTTCGACCTTTCTAACCATTACGAGGAGAACATTCTGCTTATAGAAAAATTCAGGCCCGGTAAAGTATATTCTTCAGTCTACTGGGATGCAGAGCAGAAATTCTATTACGTCAAGCGGTTCATGATTGAGGAATCTGAGAAACCGCAATGCTTTATCAACGAGCATCCCGAATCAAAGCTGGTAAGCCTTACTGAGGTTGAATACCCGAGGTTCGAGATAAAGTTCGGGGGGAAGCATAAGACACGCGACAATGAGATCATAGAGGTTGCCGAGTTTATCGGTGTGAAGAGTTTCAAGGCAAAAGGGAAGAGGCTTACCAGCTTCATGGTGGAGAACATACAGGAGATAGAACCGGTGGTAAAATCCGAAAGCCGGCCCCAGGAGCAAACAAGGGAGAATGGCGAGCCGGGTCACCCTGCACATGACGATCCGGCCCAGATGAAACTGGAGTTATGATGCGAAGCAGGATCATCTATGTGATCGGATTCATGGGCAGCGGGAAATCAACTGCCGGAAAAAGACTCGCAGCTTCCCTGGGATGGGAATTCATCGACCTCGACAGGGTGATAGAGGAAAAGGCAGGCAAAAAGATCCCCCAGATATTCTTACAGGACGGGGAGGTAGCTTTCAGAAAGGCAGAATCTGAAGCCCTTAAGGGAATTAATCGTCAAAACGGTGCAGTCGTTGCGACCGGAGGGGGTACTCCGTGCCATGACGATAACATGGACTTTATGCTGGAACACGGACTGACCGTTTATCTTAAGATGACCCCTGACCAGCTGACCCACAGGCTGCTTGAATCATCGACCGCGAGGCCTCTGATACAGAATATTACCGATGAGGATCTGCCTGCATTTATCGGCAAAGCCCTGATGACACGTGAAAGCTTCTACAACCGCGCTGAAATAATTATTCAAGGTATTAATCTGGACATCAATAGATTACTGACAGTCTTGAAGGAGAAAATGTGATTCTTCCCTATGTCTCCCCATTCTGTCAGTTCGTCAAAAAAAGAAACCTGCATGTTTTATGAAAAGATTTAATGCTTAATTTTAGTGGGCATTAAATAATACGGGGAAAATGAAACACAGGCTTTTCAGGCTCCTGGGTATAGAGCCGGGCGAAGAATCACTGATTTCTCTGCTGCTTACCCAGTCTGTGTTTATCGGAGTTTTTTTCGGCACATTTGATATAAGCGCACATTCATTCTTCCTTTCGTTATTTGACGAGAAAATGATGGCCAGGGGGTATGTGCTCTCCGGGCTGGCAGGTATCATTCTGACATCACTGTATACCAGGCTGCAGGTGAGGATAAGATTCAGCAGCTTCGCGGTCCTGAATCTGTCTTTTATCACCCTGCTCACATTCATTCTCTGGGCTCTTCTTATGCTAAGTCCTTCCGGACCTGTGATCTGGCTGGTGTTCATCCTCTTCGGCCCTCTGAACATCCTCGCCATGCTGGGTTTCTGGGGAACTGCAGGAAGGCTTTTCAATCTAAGGCAGGGGAAGAGGCTTTTCGGAATTGTTGATGCCGGGCTGATCATCGGGATGATACTCAGCAGTTATGCGGTGCCGGTTCTGATGGCTGTCAGATTCAGGCCTCACAACATCCTTCTGATAAGCGCAGCAGCCGTTCTCAGCAGTGCAGTGATCCAGGTGCTGGCGAGACCGCGTTTCAGTAATGCCACAGCAGGGAAGGAAGGGGAAAATGAACTTCCGGGAAAAAGAAAACCCGTATTTTCCCTTTTGCGGCGCGACAGGTATATCAGAACGATGGCAGCCTTTATTGCCCTCTCGGTGATGACAGCCTTTTTCATACAATACTCCTTCATGGCGGTAACACGCGCACAGTATCCGGCGGAAGCAGATATGGCGCGTTTCCTGGGCCTCTTCACGGGCAGCATGATGGCCTTCACCCTGCTTATTAAGATATTTGTGTTCTCCTACCTTATCAGGAACTATGGTCTCCGCACCTGCCTGGCGATATCGCCGGTGCTCATCATTTTATTTACCGTTGCAGCAGTGTTGCTCGGCCTGGTGAAAGGCTTTACTCCTGCAGCAGGCTTCGGATTCATACTCTTTTTCATCATACTCGCCCTAAGCCGGTTTTTCTCCAAAGCCCTGAAAGATTCCATAGAATCCCCGTCCCTGAAGGTTATTTACCAGACTATTGGAGAGGACATGAGGTATGGGGTGCAGTCAACCATGGACGGGACTGTAAACGAAACTGCGGCTCTTGCATCAGGGCTGCTTCTTGCAGGTCTCGGGATACCGGCATTCATCAGCCTTATTTATTTCCCGATAGTGCTGCTGCTGATAGCAGGGCTGTGGATACTTGCTGCGGTGAGGCTTTATTCATTATACCGGAACTCAATAAGGAATGCGCTTGACAGGTCTCAGGGAGAGAACGGGGAAAAACCCGCAGTAGAAGTAAGCTCAGGTCCGGTAAGCAGGTTTACTTCCTCAGTCACATTCAGGAATGACTATTTGCAGATCATCACCGGCAAGACCGACATGTTAAGGGACAGGGGCTCCCTGTATTTTGAAGAATTGCTGAAAGCCGCCGGATCGGGAAAGGATATCAACCTGATACCTGCCCTGAAAAAAGCCTCATCATTTGATAACCTTCCAGCCAGCCTTAAGGAAAGGATGCTGAAAGAAGCTGAAAGTCTTGAACTTCTTGCTTCCGGGCTGGTCGAAAGCGATGACGCGCAATTTACATCACTGCAAATGCTGTCAGGTACGCGAACGCCTCAGGCTGCGCATCTCCTCAGGCTTCTACGTGACAATTCGACCGATTCAAAAAGACTTGCCCTGTTCATGATTGGAAAGTTCAGGATCAGGGATATGCTTCAGGAGGTCTGTACCTGCCTTAACAACCCTGCCCTTGAAGCTGATGCAGTTAATGTGCTAAGGAGTTTCGGCAGCGACGCCGGTGAGGAGCTAAGGAGATTCTATCTGTCTTCTTCCGGGAATGTTGAAATAAGCTGCACAATATTAAGGATACTGGCGGAAAACAATACTCCCTCCGACAGGGCCCTGCTCTTTGCCGGGTTATGGTCGGGATCAAGGACGATCCGTGAGCTTGCACTGAAGAAGCTTGCGGAATGCGGATTTGAGCCCTCCGAAAGCGAAAAGGACAAACTTCATCAGCTGATCTCTGATGTCGCAGGGATAATGACCTGGAATATTTCAGCGAGGATCAGCCTGAAAAGGCAGAAAGATGTATTTATGGCTGAAGAGCTTGAAAAGGAGATCGGCAGATGGAACCGTTTCCTTTTCGACCTTCTTTCACTTACCTATGATCCCTCATCCCTCGACAAGATAAGAAAGAACCTTGAAGCCGGCACAATAGAAAGTGTCAATTATGCACTGGAGATGATTGACATGGTGATAGATGAGACGATTAAACCGAAGGTTGTTCCGCTTCTCGACCTGATTCCCGATGAGGAGAGGGCAAGGCAGCTTTTCCACTTTTTCCCCGGAGTGATCAGGGACTACAATCATCTGATCGAGGAGCTCTTAAACCGCGACTATAACCTCCTGGGGATATGGATACGTGCATGTGCGCTCAGGAACATGAAGAGCATACAGTCAGGGAGCCTGGGCGAATCAGTCACCGCCCTTCTTTTCAGTCATGAGGCGATCCTCCAGGAAGAGTCGGCAGCACTTCTTGCGCGATCGGAAGGAAATCTCTTTGAAAGTACTGCAACAAGGATAAATGCCGACACCAGGGAAAGGCTCAGGCGTATAACAAAAGGAGATGCTGCCATGGAATCAGGAATTTACGAGAAGACAAGATTCCTTGCGCGGTGTTTCCCGGATGTAGAAGAGGAAGATCTTCTGCCTCTTGCAGGATCGCTAATACATACGGAAAAATCAACGAAGAGAACCCTGCCGGGGAAAGGAGGTTACATCCTCTGGAAATACATGGAAGAAAAAGCATCGGTCGTTCATGAACCCGGCATAATTACGGAAATGAGCTATGTCCTTCCCCTGCAGGCGCTGGAAGCCTGGCTCAGGCATTCTCCCGGGAAGACAGGCACGGTGCTACAGTTAATTGAAAAGTACGAAGAATAAATAACAACCATGGAGCAGGGAAGGACGACAACGATCTTCAGACAGCTGGTATTCAACATAGTGATCCCCACTCTTCTGGCTTTGCTGGTACTTGCCGGTTACAATTTCCATCGTACCCGGAATCTTCTCAGGAACCAGCTCACCGAAAAGAACGAAATGCTGGCTGACGAGATCACAAAGCTCCTGAAATTCCAGGATGTAGCCTTCCGGCTGGTTGAGGCGAAGGTCGACGAGAGACTGAGGAAATTAAGCGATGTGCTTGTCAACCAATATTTTCTTAATACGGATAATCTCGACAGGATTGACCTGCAGGAAATTGCTGTAAAGGCAGGACTCGACACGGCTAACGAAGATATTTATCTTATAAGGAGGGATGGTGTGGTTGTGAATACAACCTTTCCACAGGACCAGGGAATAAATCTCTACACCTATGGAGAGAAGTTCCAGGATTACCTGCTTGATATATTCAGGGCCAGGGATTTTGTCACGGACCTTTTTACCATTGAAGGCAATACGAAAAGGCCGAAGAAATATACTTACCAGCCGACACGCGACAGGAGATACATCGTAGAGCTCGGCGCTTATTCGGCTGAGGCTGATGAAATTATAAGCTTCATCGAAGAGACAAAGCAGCAGATCAAGGATGAATCACAGGGCATCGTCGATGTCGAGCTCTTTCTGCTTGCCGACAAGCCTTTCAGCATGAACCGGAATGCACTTCCGATCCCGGCTCACGAACAGCTCCTCGCGGAGGCATTCCGCAACCGCGACACCACAGTAGTCGAACGGACAGACGGCCATTGGTATCAGTACAGGTACATTTACCTCGAACGTCAGGAATCCAGCCTTTACAAGGGATCGGTAATAAGGATCATATCGGATGTTACAGGCCAGCGGGCTCTTTTCCGGAAGGAAGCCCTGATATTCACAACCGTATTCGGGATTACGATGCTCGTGGTGGCATGGCTGATCTACAGGAAGACAAGGCTTATTACACTGCCTATCAGGAAGCTTGTTGAGAATGTAGACCGTATTACCAACGGCAACCTCAGGGAAAGGGCTGAAGTATCCGGGAACAACGAAATCACCAGGCTCTCGGAAAAATTCAATATGATGATCGACCAGCTTGAAGGCTATTACTATGAGCTGGAGGAGAAAGTGAAGGAAAGAACCCTTCGCATTGAACAGCAGAAAGAGGAAATTGAAGACCAGAAAAAGCACATCGTTGACAGCATCCATTATGCACGGAGAATACAGAATGCTATTCTTCCTTCGTTCAGCCTGATAAGCCGCCATCTGAAAAACTATTTTGTGCTTTACCAGCCCAAGGATGTTGTAAGCGGTGATTTTTACTGGGTCCACGAAGCTGATGGTCTCGTTATGGCGGCGGCGGTCGATTGCACGGGACACGGAGTGCCGGGAGCTTTCATGTCGATAGTCGGATTCAGCCAGCTTAATTACGTGGTTGAGGTTAAAAAAGCCAGGTCGGCGAGCCTCATACTCGATGAGCTGAACAGGGGCGTGATCACAACGCTAAATGAAAGCAACACTGCCGGTTCAATAAAGGACGGAATGGATATGTCTCTGTGTGTCTTTGACCTGGCAGCAAAAACAGGAGAGTATGCCGGCGCAAACAATTCACTGTGCATGGTGCGGAACCGCGAGCTTATAAAATACAAGGCTGACCGCTTTCCCATCGGGGTTTTCGAAGGTCATAAACAGCAGCTTTTTACAAATAACAGGTTTGAACTCATGGACGGCGACTGCCTCTACCTTTTCTCTGACGGCTATGCCGATCAGTTCGGGGGCCCGGAAAATAAAAAGTTCATGAGCAAGAGGTTTGAGGAGCTCCTCATCGAGATAAGCACAAAGCCGATGGAGGTCCAGAAGGAGATGCTGTTGAGGAAACTGGCTGAATGGAAGGGACGGAACGACCAGGTTGACGATATCCTTGTCATTGGAATTAAGATATAACAACACTTAAGATGGGTTCAGTAAAGGAGACCATGAAATTCAATCCATTCCCGGGCCTGAGGCCTTTTGCAGAGGAAGAGAGCGACCTTTTCTTTGGACGCAGGCAGGAGAGTCTCGATATCCTGGAGAAGCTGCAGGTAAATCATTTCGTTACCGTCATAGGAGCGTCCGGAACCGGTAAATCTTCGCTGATCTATTGCGGTGTACTGCCCATGGTGAGGGAGAAAGGGGCCTCCGGATCAACTCCATGGAGGATCATAAAGTTCAGGCCTGGGAACGATCCCTTCGGGAACCTGGGTGAAGCCATGATCGAAAATCTTGCCGGCAGGGGTATTCATAAGGTCAGCCACGATTCGGTAATCCTCGATATGCATCTCGATGCTGACGGGATAACGAACACGATAAAAAAATACATCTCCACGGAAGGAGGCAACGTCCTCCTTGTGGTAGACCAGTTTGAAGAGCTTTTCAGGTACAGTACAGCAAGTGCCGGGGGAGGGAGGAATGTAAGGGCAGCTGAATTTGTTACCAAGCTCGTGAAAGCTGTTACTGGTCAGGACTCCAATATATATACCCTGATAACGATGAGATCTGATTTCATCGGTGAATGTTCACATTACCAGGGACTTACGCAGTTGATCAATAACAGCAGCTACCTCGTTCCACATATGGACAGGGAGAATTACCGGCAGGTGATTGAAGGTCCGGTCAGGTACGCAGGAGCAGCTATCGAGCCCCAGCTCGTGGAAACCATCCTGAACGATATCGGCGACAGGACTGACCAGCTGCCTGTGCTGCAGCATGCTCTTATGAGGACCTGGACATACTGGCAGCAGCTTGATGAACCGGGAAGGCCGGTAGGGCTGAAAGACTATGATGCAGTGGGGACCATGAGCGATGCCATGTCGAGGCATGCAAACGAGGCCTTCGACGAGCTCGACAATAAAAGCAGGGAGATCTGCGAAAAAATGTTCAGGACCATAACCGAAAAGGGAGCTGACAACAAGGGAATCAGGCATCCTTCAAGCGTAAGCACCATCAAGTCGGTTATCCAGTGTTCATCGAAGGAGCTTTTTAATGTGATAGAGAAGTTCAGGATACCTTCAAGGTCATTTCTAACTCCAAGGCAGGAAATACCCCTTACTGATGATTCGATCATAGACCTGTCGCACGAGAGTCTGATGAGGTTGTGGGACAGGCTCCGCGACTGGGTGGAGAACGAGTCGG
This sequence comes from Bacteroidales bacterium, assembly GCA_025454775.1. GTDB lineage: Bacteria > Bacteroidota > Bacteroidia > Bacteroidales > VadinHA17 > LD21. Next base: position 8,008 of record JALONU010000033.1, read on the forward strand.
CTTCAGTTCAGATGTACCTTCGCCTCGCAGAGGCTTCAGGAATGTACCAGCAGGGTAAGACAAGCCTTATGCGCCCTCCCGATCTTCAGCTGGCCCTCAACTGGCGGGAACAGCAGAAGCCCACGCTTACATGGGCCCAGAGATACGACCCTGCTTTCGAGAGGGCAATGGTGTACCTGCGTACAAGCGAAAATGCATACCTCGATGAGGAGGAAGGAAAGATAAGGCTGCAGAAGAGGCAGTACCGGAGGGCAAGGATCGTGGCAATGATACTTGGAACGGCAGCGATAATCTCAGGTGCATTCATGCTCCTGGCATTCGTCCAGAAGATCGCTGCCGACAACGCAACCCTCGAAGCTGAAAGAAATGCAAGGAATGAGCAGATACAGAGGCAAAAGGCTGATTCCGCAAGAGCAGACGCCAACCGCCAGAGGAATTATGCGATTGAGAATGCCATGATCGCAGACCAGAGGGCAAAGGAAGCCAGGGAACAGAAGGAGGAAGCCGATATTCAGAGGAGCAGGGCTGTGCTGAATGAACAACGGGCGGAAGAGCAGAGGATGTATGCCCTTGAGCAGGCTGATTCAGCTACCCGGGCGAGCATAAGGGCTGCATATAATGAGCAGGTGGCAACCACGGAAAGGAATGAAGCCCGGCGGCTCAGAATGCTTTCAATTGGAAAGTCCATGTCGGTGAAATCGCTCCAGGTGAAAGGCCAGAAGGACCTTCAGACACTGCTTGCCTTCCAGGCTTATCTTTTCAACAGGAAGAACGGAGGGTTGCCGAATGATGCCGATATCTATAACGGACTTTACAATGTTGCACAGAATTACGGGAATGTCAACTACAAGTCGTTCAGGCACGACGGTATCAAGAGCGTTGTGTTTATTCCGGGGAAGCGGGAATTTTATACTTCCGGTTCCGACGGCCAGATCCGCAAGTGGTCGCTGGAAGGGAACAGTCAGACATACCAGGTGATCTACGAGGGAACTGAAATAATAGAGGTGCTGGCAATAAGCCCTGATGCTTCATGGCTGGCGGCAGGAAGTGAAAACTCATCGATAAGGATGATACCCCTGAAAGGAAATGAAATGCAATATACCCTTTCTGGTCATTCAAGGAACATCAGATCACTGGTCTTCTCCTTCGACGGAAAGAATCTTTATTCAGCTTCTCTCGACGGTAAAGTCCTGAAATGGGACCTTGCTGCACGGACGAGCAGGGATATCACTGCAGGAAGCGGAAAGATAACCTCAATCGACATATCATCGAACGGGAAGAATATTGCAGGTATAAGCCCGGAGGGTGATGTTATTCTCTGGAACCCTGATTCACCTTCGGATCATTTCAGGCTTCCGACAGAGCTACGCGATATAAGATCAATACGATTCAAACCAGAAGAGAATGTACTTGCAATAGGGGATGTAAACGGATATGTGGAGTTTTGGGATATTGCCACGAGGGAGAAAAAGATGGGGATAAAGGCTCACGTGGCTGAGGTCAGCGACATAAGGTTCAACCCGGCGTTAAAGCAGATGGCAACGGCAAGCCGCGACAAGTCTTTCAAGATATACAACAACCTGGAAGACCTCACTGAACCGCCGCTGACATTCTCCGACGAGGAAGCCGGTTATGTAATGGTTGTAGAGTTCAGTCCCGATGGCCAGCTTGTAGTGTCAGGCACCTACGAACAGGGGCAGAATATTGTAAGCAGGCCTTCGCATGCGGACCTTCTGGCAGGAGATCTGTGCAACCTGGTGACCAGGAACCTGGACCAGGAAGAATGGAATGTATATGTCGGAAAGGATATTCCCCTCGAGAAAACTTGTCCGGACAAGGACTATAATATAAAGGTAAATGTGGTCAGGTAATCGTTCCCACAGATGAAACATGAATTTTTAAAACCGGGGCTGCTGCTGACTCTCTTTCTTGCTCTTTCAGCAGTTCCAATCCTCGCGCAGGAAGAAGGAAGCTGTGCAGAAACCCTTAAAAATGCACAGACCCTGTTTGCAAGGGGGCAGGTGGAAAAGATCCCGGATGTACTCCGGAACTGCATGCGATCGGGTTTCAAGAGAGAGGAGCAGATCAGCGCCTACAGGATACTGATACAATCATATCTGCTGGAAGACAGGCTTGCCGAGGCAGATTCCACGATGCTGGCTTTCCTGGTGAAGTTCCCCGAATATCAGCTGAGCGAAACTGACCATCCGGATTTTGTCTCGCTTTACAGGAGCTTCAGGGTTAAACCTCTCCTTCAGATTGCTTTTCACTTCGGGACAAACATACCCTTTCTGACATTTGTTGAAGATCAATCAAATTCACCCGAGCCTGAAAGTAATTCCTACAGGAGCGAGACCTTAAACCTCATAACATCAGTTGAGGTTAAGATACCCCTGAACGACAAAATTGATGCTAATGCGGAAGCCAGGTATCTTCAGTCGAGGTTCACGAATACGGAGAAATACCTTGGCTTTGAAACAGCTTACAGGGAAACGGTCCAGAGACTGGAGATCCCCCTTTCGGCTACTTACAGCTTTGCCAGGTTCGGGAAGAACCTCAGTGCATTTGCAAGGGCAGGAGCAGGACCGGCTTTCAATCTGAAAACCACAGCAACACCTGTCAATACAGGACTCGACGATAACAACAGGAACCTGGTAAGCGGCGCTGACCTCGACGTGACGGCCTCGAGGATCTCTGTCGACCTCTTTTTTACGGCAGGTGCAGGGATAAGGTACAAAACACCTCTCGGATTCATCACTCTGGAAGCAAGATCGGTTTTCGGGACAAGGAACCAGGTTATCCGCACTGGTACATCGGAATCAAGGGAGCTTGCATACAGGTACTCCTACTGTGATGATGACTTCACAATGAACAACCTGGGTATTACCCTCGGGTATACCCAGATATTCTATAAACCCGCAAAAAGAAAACAGGGGGAATGAGACATACATATAGCTTGCTTCTTTTTGCTCTTGCTGCACTCGCCGCATCATGCGAAAGGAACGATGAAACAGATGAGATCCTTAAATTTTACGGCGACGTCAGGGACGACATGGCATACAGCATAACCGAAAGCCCCGGGGCTTATTATCTCTGCGGACAGCTGACTGAGGTGAAAAGAACTAACGGTAACCATATTACAGGATCCAAACCCAGGGTGGGTATTGTTAAAACAGATCTCAGCGGCAATATGATCTGGAAGAAATACCTTGGAGACGTTTATGCCGGAAGCGGTTCAAAGGTCATCTTGCTAAATGACGGATCGGTTCTGGCTGCGGGCCAGGTAACTGATTCGGTAAGCCTGGAGACTGACCTTTACGTTGCAAGGCTCAGCAGTTCAGGGACCCTTGAAGATGAGAATGTTATTAAGATCGACCGGAATCAGGCCTGCACAGATATCATCCAGACGCCTGACGGTTTTCTTTTGCTGGGCACGACTGATGCGGCAACCCTGCCTGACCCGGGAAATCCCGCTGATTCGGTATTCAATTACGCAGGCTACCTTGATATTCTGTTTGTCAGGTTAAGGAACAACCTGGAAGTTATTGAAGCAAAGCAATGGGGCTATCCCTGGAATGACAGGGCTGTGTCGCTGAAGGCAGACAGGAATGATGGTTATGTCGTGGCAGGGACTACTGACAGGCATGCAAACAAGGGAAGAAAGAACGATTTCTTTCTGATGCGTGTCAACAGTGTGGCCAACATCACCAGGCCGGTGATCCTCGACAGCAAAAACGATGAGTTTGCCTCAGACCTGGAAGTTCTTGATGATGGTTATCTTATTGCGGGAACTTCAGGATCCGAAACTGAACTTCGGAGGCCTCATTTTGCAAGGGTGCCTTTCGATATTTATGACACAGTTTACTATCCTGTCCAGTATCTAAATACATCTTCCTGGACAGTTAACTCGATCACCCGCCTGACAAGCAATTATTTTGTGGCTGCAGGGAGACAGGGCCAGGCTTCTTCTGCCGACATGCTTTTCTTTGCCTTCGACGAATGGGGAAACATGGCTGACGGGAAAGTGATGATACATGGAAGCAGCGGATCGCAGACTGCTTACGATGTGCTGGTTGATGAAGAGGACTTTGTGATCGGGGCAGGCGTGAATAGCGGCGAGACCAACGCTATGATAACATTTTTAAAATTCAGGTTTTAGGGGAAACAAGCAATACTTCCTGTAAGATGAATTACGGAAAATTTATATCAGTATTTAAGATCACCGGTTTCGCAGCTGTCATGCTGTTGCTGAATGCGGCAGCCCTTTCAGCACAAAATACGGCACCTGTCGCGTCAAACCTTGCCGTTGTGGGCGAGATCAGACCGGGGATGACGATATGGGCAACTTATCTTTTTACGGATGCTGATGGTGATTCTGAGGGCGCCTCAGAATACCAGTGGTTCACCTCTTCAAATTCTGACGGATCTGACTCTACAGCCATACCGTCTGCAACCGGAAAATCCTATAAGGTAGCGGACTCGTTTGCAGGACTCCGGATAGGATTTCATGTCATTCCCGTTGACTCAAAAAGCAAGGCTGGGGAAAGAGTTCTGACGCCGGTTTTTGAAGTAATTGAAAATAATAATCCTCCTGTCGCCCAGAGTGTAAGTGTAAGCGGTACACTTAATGTAGATGACGTCCTGACAGGAAACTACACTTATTCCGATTATGAAGGAGACCTGGAATCCGGATCGGAACTGAAATGGTACAGGAAAACAACTCCTTCTGGAGCATGGGCACAGGTCGCTACAGGGAGAAGCTTCAAAATCAGAATAGTGGACCAGAGGTTCTGGTTCAGGTTTGGGGTTGTTCCGAAAGCCGCAACCGGCGCAGACTCCTTCACCGAATATTATTCTGCCCAGAGGGGACCGGTGAACTCGGCGCCCTATGCAATCAATGTTAATGTGACCGGCACAAAGGTGCTTGGCCAGCCGCTCCAGGGACATTATGATTATGAAGATGATGACCCGGCTGATTACGAAGGATTAACTACTTTCCAGTGGTACAGGGGTGCCGAGCTCATCCCCGGAGCAACATCAAATGTCTACATACCAGGCAGCGACGACGTGGGAAGCTCACTGGTATTTAAGGTCACGCCGGTGACATACGGAACCGGAAATCCTGTTATTGGGGATGAAGTATCCAGCGATCCATACGGCCCGGTCACAGACCCTTCCTCTTCTCCGCCTGCAGCTTCCCATCTCTGTATAGACGGAACCATGACTTCAGGCAGCCAGCTGAAAGGAAGATATTTATATACAAATAATTACGATGAGAAAGATTCAAAGTATCTGTGGTATGTAAACGATGTGATTGTTGCTACAGGCACTTATAGTCAGTCATATAACTATGCAAGGTATACGCTCCAGACTTCTGACCTGGGGAAAAAGATCCATTTTGCTGTAATTCCGCAGAATAAGCTCGGAGAAACAGGAGACACTGCATTCAGCCAGCCTATGGCTTTTTTCACTTTACCATTGCGCGATAATTTCAGTGTTACCGATCCGCCTGAACCTCTCGCTGCAAGTCCTTCCGGGGGAGTGTTCTCAGGCCCTGGCCAGAGTGTGAGCGGCAATGTGTTTTATCCAGCAAACCTGGCCTCCAAAACTGACCCTTACACGCTCTCATATATTGTTACCGTAAATAATGACCCGGTCCAGTGCACCCAGACAACCTATAAGAATGTATGGGTGAAGCCGGTGGTGGCTACCTTCTCCGGACTTGGCGCACTATACTGCGACAACAGCGGCATTGTTACAGTGCATGTCAACAATGTTCCTCCGCTGTCAACAAATTGTACTTTTACGCTTACCGATCCAAAGGGGAATCCTGCAGCCGTAACAATGCTTGACGATGTGAACGCCCAGTTTAATCCTGACCTTCTTGAAGGTGGGGAAGGTTACGAGATGACATATTCATACAGGGATCTGCTCGGAACAACAAATACCATTAAACAGAAATTCACAGTTGAACATCTGGGTGTTGTGAAGATACTGAACCTTAGTCCGGATACTGCTTTCTGCGGAAACATTGCACCTTTTGAGCTTTTCACTTCGAAGACTGAAGGGGTGATCACAGGACCTGTTGACGGAAGGATGCTTGATCCGAAGCTTGTACCCGGCGGGTCCGGAATTGACACGGTGATCTACCGGGTTACATCAGCCCTGGGGTGTATCAAAGAAGATAAAGTACGGGTGATCATTCATCCTGTTCCGCAGGTGATCTTTGCTCCGGAGGACTATTGTATCACCGATATAAACTCCGATTCAACAAAGATGATCAACAATACCTCTCCGGCAGGTATTGTCAGGAGCTGGCTCTGGGAGTTCTCGGAAGGGGGGCAGACAATAACCGACACTGCGAGACAGGCATCTTTTCTATACAGGACTGGAGGCTTCCACAAGATATTCCTTACAGCTGTTACTGTCAGTGATTGTAATGTCAGGAAAGAGGAAACCTTCGATATAGGAGTCAAGCCGAAAGCTGATTTCACCTGGAAGAATGAATGTTTCCGCCCAGATACTTCCATTTACTTTTTTGATGCCACAGTATCGACATCGAAGATCATGTCGAGGAGCTGGAATTTCTTTGACATTGATTCGCTCAGAACTGTTAAGAACCCCGTTTATCCCCAGAAGTCAGTTGGCTACCAGCCTGTTCTGTACAAGGTGACTACGGGATATGCTGGATGCAACGATTCAATATTCCGCGAGGTATATCTCAGGCCTGTCATCACCCTTGCTGCCGATGGATATTTTGAAGATTTTGAAGATGGCAGCAGCCACTGGGTGCCGGGCTATGAATCAGTCAACAACTGGAAATTCGGAACGCCCCACAGACCGGAGATTGATAAGGCCTGGTCGGGGCTGAGTGCATGGTTCACAGGTTTCAGGACGGATACAGCAGTGTTTGAAGCTTCATCGGTTGTGTCGCCCTGTTTTGACTTCACCAATATAGAAAGGCCCATGATATCGCTCTATGCCTGGAAATCGCTGGAAAAGGACAGGCAGGGAGCAGCTCTTCAGTACAGGACAGGAGATGCTCCGGGATGGGAATACGTGGGAACTCTCGGGGACGGTATAAACTGGTATAACTCTGCACTGATAAAGGGAAGACCGGGAGGAGAACAGATCGGTTGGACCACCGATCCTGCCTATCCCGACGCGGGATTCCTGAATTCACGGCATAAACTCGATGAGCTCAGCGGAGCAAAAGATGTGAAATTCAGGATCGCCTATGGTTCCGACGGCACCACCACAGGATACGGCGGGATAGCTTTTGACAACGTATGGATAGGCCCAAGGTCGAGAAAAGCCCTGCTGGAGCATTTTACAAACATAACGAGCAAGACTGCCGGAACGGCCACTGCACAGGTTGACACGATGTACAGGTACAACAGTGAAGATGTCATTTACATTCAATACCACACTAATTTCCCCGGCTCTGATCCATATTATAATGATAACCAGGGAGATGCGGGAGGAAGAATGTTGTATTACGGGCTGTCGAGGGTTCCTTATTCGTTCATAGACGGCGGCAGCGACCATTCGAACTATGCGAGCCTTTATGATCACAACATCCTGAAATGGGACCCCGCCCAGGTGATGAGAAGAAGCCTGATAGAAACTGATTTCGAAATAGCGCTCACCGCGGATGTGATGGAAGGAGTTCTTTCGGTTGGCGGTCAGATACAAGCTCTTGACAATATAACCGCGGAGAACCTGACGCTTTACCTTGCAGTTACGGAAAATGAGAATGATGAACACATTGGGGCGAACGGTCAGACAAGGTTCTGGAATGTCTTCAGGAAGATGATACCTGACGCCGGAGGCATCGACCTGAAGAAAAGCTGGACAAAGAACGAAACATTCGACATTGGAGAGCATGCCTGGATGATAGAGAATATCAGGGACAATTCAAGAATTGAGGTGATAGCTTTCCTGCAGAATAACGTTACACGGACGGTTTACCAGGCTGCATCGGTGAGGGATATTGATATCGGGGTGGGCATCAATGATGTATCTGTTGAAGAAGGGATTAAGTTCAGCATCTACCCAAATCCTGCTGTTAATAAATTAACAATGGACTTCGGTGAACCGATTCAGGCAGATGCCGATATCAGGATCTATGATCTTCAGGGTACCGTTGTCTCTTCATTTAAAGCTGGTGCAGGAACTGATATTCTTACCAGGGATGAACTGGGTCTGAAGGAAGGGATATACCTGATCAGGGTGACAGGGAAAGGAATTACTGGGGCTTCGAGGAAGCTGGTGGTAAAGGGAAGATAAAATCAACACTTTTTGAATTGTTAATTGCCGTTGGCTTCAGCCGACATAAATAATTAAGATTCATCTGCCTATTCTGTAAGATTTACTAATTGTTAATTGCCGTTGGCTTCAGCCGACATAAATAATTAAGATTTATCTGCCTATTCTGTAAGATATGCTAATTGTTAATTGCCGTTGGCTTCAGCCGACGTAAAAGAATTGAAAATACAACTACTTAATTTGTAATAATTGCTATTTGTTAATTGCCGTCTGCTTCAGCCGACATTAATGATTAAGATACAGCTACTTATTCTGTAATATTTGCTAATTTGTCGTTGGCTTCAGCCAACATTAATAATTAAGATTCATCTGCCTATTCTGTAAGATTTGCTAATTGCTAATTGCTAATTGCTAATTGCTAATTGCCGTTGGCTTCAGCCAACGGCATAAGTCTGTAGCTGTTTTGGACTTTAGTCCAATAATCTTGGGCTAAAGCCCATAAGATCAAAGCATCACTTGCCGTTGGCTGAAGCCAACGGCAATTTACTAATCACAATGCCTCTGAGGCCAACGGCAAACTAATAAATTACAGAGCTCTTAAGCCAACGGCAATTTAACATTTACAGAGCCTCTTAAGCCGACGGCAAAGTGCAAAGACTGATGATTTAGTTTCACTTTGAAGGTTCATTACCAAATAAATCAATTAATTCTTCTTCCAATGTAACTTTCCTGTGATGTTCCTTCTGCCCATCAATGTATTTCCTGATACGATGAAGATCATTTTTACCGATAGACACACTCCAGAAATCATCCTGCCACTCAAATCGCAGGGCTGTCATCCTGTTTTTATTTATCCAGAATGACGACTCTCCCTTGATCAGCCTCATGACATTTGAGATATCCTGACTTCCTCCCAGGGATATCAGGGCATGAAGATGTTTTAAATCCCCGTTAAGCCTGTCAATGAATATCCCCTTAACGGCTGCATTATCAAGAATATGCTGCCTGACATGTTCAAAAATCCCTTCTTTCAGAAAAGGAATACTGTTTTTTGTTGTCCACACAGAGTGAACCCAGATACTGATAAAAGACATATAATTAGTATTTAGCGAGACTGAATAAAGATACAAAATCTTTACCTTGATGCATTTCCGGATTTATATCTAAATTTGCCCCCTGCTGTTCTTTTGAACAAGCTTGCTTTAAATGTGTTGGACAGATAGAAAATGATATAAGATGAACAACAGGAAAACACTTTTGATGATACTCGACGGATGGGGAATAGGCGACGGATCAAAATCCGACGTTATCAGCCAGGTCCCCACGCCGAACATTACAAAACTGAAAAAGGAATACCCCAACTCCCGCCTTTTTGCCTGCGGCGAAGATGTGGGTCTGCCCGAAGGCCAGATGGGAAATTCTGAGGTTGGCCACCTGAACATCGGTGCCGGCAGGATAATTTACCAGGATCTTGTGAAGATCAATATGGAATGCAAGACTGGCGACATCAAAAAGAATAAGGTACTGGTTGACGCCATCACTTACGCCCGTGATAATAATAAACAGGTGCATTTCTTCGGACTTCTTTCCGACGGAGGCGTTCACTCACTCGACAGGCACCTCTATTCACTGTGCGACATGACCATGGATTACGGCCTTAAGAATGTCTTCATACATGGTTTCGGCGACGGCCGCGACACCGACCCGAGAAGCGGCAAAGGATATATGAAGAACCTGCTTGACCATCTTGAAACGTCAAACGGCAAAGTAGCTTCGTTCGTGGGAAGGTACTATGCAATGGACCGCGACAAGAGATGGGAGAGGATAAAAGAAGCTTATGACCTGATAGTCAATGGTATAGGCGAGAAGACCACAGATATTCTCGATGCAATGCAGAGGTCATATGATGCCGGGGTGACCGATGAGTTCATGAAACCGATAGTTATTACCGGCAGCAACGGGGAAGCTATCGGGAAGCTCAGGGAAGGCGATGTGGTTGTTTTCTTCAACTTCAGGAACGACAGGGCCAAGGAGCTCACAATCGTTCTTACACAGAAGGATATGCCTGAGGCAGGGATGAAAACAATTCCGCTTTACTACTGCACCATGACGCCTTACGATGCCACCTTCAGCGGACTCCATGTAATTTATCCCAAGGAGAATGCAGATATGACCATAGGGGAGGTGCTGGCAAAAGCTGGTTTGAAACAGCTGAGGATAGCCGAAACCGAGAAATACGCTCACGTTACATTCTTCTTTTCCGGTGGCAGGGAGGAGGTTTTTGAAAATGAAGAGAGGATACTTGTTCCTTCACCGAAGGTTGCCACATATGACCTTCAGCCTGAGATGAGCGCATACCAGGTTAAGGATGAGGTTATTACGGCCATCAATACAGGGAAGTACGATTTCATCTGCCTGAACTTCGCGAACGGCGACATGGTTGGCCATACAGGGGTTTATGAAGCTATCATGAAAGCTGTAAAGACCGTTGATGAATGTGCTGGGGCTGTAGTGAGTGCCGCAAGGGGAATGGGATACGATGTGATGATCATTGCCGACCATGGCAATGCCGACAACGCTGTCAATCCCGACGGATCTCCTAATACTGCCCATTCGCTGAATCCGGTTCCTGTAATACTGGTTAGCAACGACTATAAGGAAATCAGGGAAGGCATACTGGCCGATGTGGCGCCAACGCTGCTGACGATCATGGGAATTCCGGTGCCAAAGGAAATGACAGGTAAGGTGCTGGTGTGACCTCTGTCCCTGGTTGTCAGAACTGTCCTTCGAAGTGATCACATGCACTCACCCCCCGACCCCCTCTCTACTGCGTAAAGAGGGGGCCCAAGAACTTAAACCACAGGGCATTCCCCCTCTTTGATTTTTTCAGAGAGGGGGATTAAGGGGGTGAGTTCGTGAGAACACTGAAAATAAATTTTCTAGAAATTACTTCAGGACAAGGAAAATGCTTCGTATTGGTGATATAATCTTCAGCCTCGATGTACTTGAGAAAAAGTTCGTCTGCGATCTTCATGACTGCCATGGGAACTGCTGCAGGGAGGGAGATTCGGGAGCGCCGCTGACGGATGAAGAGGTAGGAAAACTGAAGGAGATATGGCCGGTTGTCAGGAAATACATGAGGCCGGAGGGGATAAAGGCTGTCGAAGCCCAGGGAACAAGTGTTGTGGATTTTGAAAATGAGAATGTAACACCCCTGATCTCAAATGCCGAATGTGCCTATACAATTATTGAGAGCGGAATTCTCCGGTGTTCTATTGAAAAGGTATGGACGGAGGGAAAGATCTCATTTCAAAAACCTCTTTCCTGTCATCTTTTCCCTGTGCGGATGAAGCAATATTCTGATTTTCTTGCTGTCAACTACCAGGAACTGCCCCTTTGCGCGGGTGCCCGGAGAAAAGGATTCAAAGACGGCGTATACCTGTATGAGTTCCTTAAGGAGCCGCTTATCAGAGCCCTCGGGGGGGAGGCTTATGCGGAACTATGTATTGCGGCTGAAGAACTGAGGAAGAGAAAGTGATCTCCGACGTGCCGTGTACCCTTTCCTAAAAATTTAAAGTAAAAATTAGCTTTTAGTTATGTATTATTTATTAGGATGCCACTGATTAACTTTTAATATACAAAAAGCCCTGAAACGCTGACTAATTCTAAGCATTAAAAAAATGCCGGCTATATTTTGTTTTTATTAAAAATCAGATATCTTTGCCCAGTTAACTTAAAACCTAAAACTAATTCGTATGAAGAAACTATTTCTGCTGATTTCTTTGTTTGTGCTGGCGGGAGCAACCCTTTTGGCACAGACAAAGGTCATTACGGGTACGATTTCCTCGTCAGTTGAGGGAGAGGGTCCCATACCTGGAGTTACGATCCAGGTTAAGGGGACTACAATAGGAACCACAACTGACCTGAACGGAAAATACACCCTGGAGGTACCTCAGAACGCAACAACTCTTGTTTTCTCCTACATCGGGATGAAAAAGCAGGAGGTTGAGATTGCAGGCAGGTCAGTTATAAATGCAACAATGGAATCGGAGCTCACCGGCCTCGATGAAGTCGTTGTATCAGCATTCGGTATCAAGCGTAATGCTGCCGAGATCGGAGCCTCGGTTACCACTGTGGAGGCTGAATTGATAACCCAGGCTAAGGCAACCAACGCAGCATCGGCTCTTTCCGGAAAGGTTGCCGGTCTTCAGATTAATACTGTGAATGCAAGTGTTAGCCCCGATGTAAGAGTTATCCTTAGAGGTAACCGATCTTTCCTGGGAAACAACCAGGCACTTTTAGTACTTGATGGTGTGCCCGTAAATTTGGCATATCTTTCAACCTTGAATCCAAATGACATTGAAAGCATGAACGTCCTTAAGGGTGGTAATGCCGCTGCCCTTTATGGGTCAGAAGCTGCAAATGGTGTTATTATAGTAACAACAAAAGGAGGTTCCAGGGACAGAACGACTATCCAGTTCAGTCATACTACGACTTTCGACAAGGTGGCCTTCTTCCCTCAGTTACAGGAACGCTTTGGCTCCGGGTCTGCTTCAGATAATTTTGGGAATGCTCTTTATGAAGCCTTCGAAAATCAATGCTACGGACCTGAATTTGACGGAAGGAGAATTCAGATAGGAATTCCTGATGAATATGGCGATACGCTCTTCACTGATTATTCTCCAAAACCCGAGGAAAAGATAAAATTCTGGAATACTGGTTTGACAATCCAAAATGACCTTTCTTTCTCTTCGGGCAATGAAAC
>JALONU010000182.1 GCA_025454775.1 Bacteroidales bacterium
TGATGAAGCATCATCGAAAGGAACTGTAGCAAAGCTGGCTGCACAAAAAGCTGCTGAAAAGATTAAGCAGGAAGCCGATAAGAAAGCCACACAATTAACGACAGTGGCCGATACCCAGGCCACCAAACTCCTCGAAGAAGCCAAATCGAAAAAACAGGAATTGATTGATAAAATATAAGTCATATGAACTCATCCCCCCATCCCCCTTCTCTGCGAAAGCAAAGAAGGGGGAGGAGTTCAGGTCTATAAGTCCCCTCTTTACGCAGTAGAGAGGGGATTTAGGGGTGAGTCCGTGAAGCCCAAAAAAAAAGCCATCTTCCCGATGGCTCTTTTTCTTCGTTAGAATTTCTTTTCCTTGATCCTTGCCTTTTTACCGGTCAGGTCGCGCAGATAGAATATCCTTGCCCTTCTTACCTTTCCGTGCTTGTTGACCTCTATCTTGTCAATGAAGGGGGATGAGATCGGGAAGATCCTTTCAACACCTATGTTACCCGACATTTTTCTTACTGTAAAAGTTTCCGTATGACCGGTTCCGACTCTCTGGAGAACAACGCCCCGGAACTGCTGGATCCTTTCCTTGTTACCTTCTATGATCTTATAATGGACGGTAATTGTATCCCCTGCTATAAACCTGGGAAATTCGTTCTTTGTCCCAAGCTCCTTCTCAACAACATTCAATAAGTTCATTTTACGCGAAATTTTTATTCAATAATCTCAAACCCTTAAAATCGGACGCAAAGGTAATAATAAAACTAAGATTACAAGCAATGATGATAAAAAATCCTCAGCACCGGCACCCAGGACCTCGCACCTAGTACCCAGCACCCAGTAACTACCTAATGTCCCCCTCCGCCAACAACCTTTAACTTATCTCCCGTATCCTGGATCACCGATTTCTTCCATTTGTCATCGTAACCCGGCTGCATTGGAAAGCCCGGGTAAGCGTCTTCCGAAACTACAAATTTGCCATCCTTCTCCTGTTTGATGTTCCCGTCTATGTATTTTACAAGCAGGTACTCACTTAGCTTCTTCCACTGCTTGAAAGTGCCCTGGGCTGCCGTTACGGAGTATTTAGTAAGGTATTCCCTGGCTTTCCAGACATCTTTTTCATAGAGCGTCCGGGCTTCCTTGTCGATAGTGTTTTCGGTTTCTGTGATAAACCTCGTCTCAAGATCTTTTTGAAGTTTTATTGCATCGGCGCTCATCATGTCGTAGCGGGAGTAGCACATGTTGGCAACCTGGTTGAAAAGCCAGAATGCTGAAGTGGGAGAGTAGGTTACCATATCTCCATTACCGACCCTGAAGCATTCCGGTACATCAATTATACCGCAATATATGGGGTTGAAAACCGTTGTGGACGCATCATCAACTCCGAACCAGAATATTCCGCCTATAGGATCGGGCAGCCAGCTTCTCGACTCTGCCACAAACACGAATCCCGTCTGCTGGGTCGACGTAGCTCTTTCGTTGCAATAGGTTTGAGCGCTGGGATCACCTGAAACTTTCCAGGTGAGGGGGCGCCAGCGGTATGGTGATCCGAAGGGTCCGGCTCCGATATCCTTTCTCATATCGAATTCGGTTCCCTCAAGATGGTCGCGCATGAAATTCATAAGGTCATAATTCGAGATCTTCCTGTCGGGCTTGATCCATAGTGGCATTCGCTTGCTGAGGTCATGTCCCGAAGCATAGTTCTTATATTGCTCCATTTCGCCGTTAACTGCCCTGAAGAATGCCCATACCCTCATTTCGCAGAACCTGGCTCCGTCGAATGTGATCGGGTTGAAGGTGTCGGAGAAGCTGAAGTCCTGGTCAGAGCCGCTGAAAAGGTTCTTTGATCTGGAAAATTCGATCAGATCCCATGAATAAACGCAATCCACCAGGGGATCATTAATTCTTCTCAGGTCCTTCGATGTTATCGCAGTGCTGGTCTTCTTGCCCGTTGCCAGTGGAAAGGTTTGTATCCTTGCCTGGTTGGCATGAGCTGAGATATATCCGTCGGGGATCCTGCGTGCTACCCAGGCTGCTCCCTTGTTAGCTTTACCCTTGCCTATTATCTCAAGTATCCATGCCTCATTCGGATCGGCAATAGAAAGAGATTCACCTGAGCTTGCATAACCGTATTCGGCAACAAGTTCAGAGATAACCTTGATGGCTTCGCGTGCATTTTTAGCCCTTTGAAGGGTTATGTAGATCAGGCTGCCGTAATCAACAATAGCATCGGGATCTGTCATTCCGTCGATCCCTCCCCATGTTGTCTCACCTATCGAGAGCTGGTGCTCGTTCATGTTGCCCACAACGGAATATGTGTGAGGAACCTGTCTTATTTTACCCTTGTATTTTCCTGTATCCCATTCATATACATCCAGCCAGGCTCCTTCCGGGTAGTCCCTAGCAGGCCAGTAGTACAGTTCACCGTAAAGCACATGCGAATCGGCTGAATATGTTATCATTACAGAGCCATTCTTCGAGGCCCCCTTTGTAACGAGAAAATTTGTGCACGCCTGTGATGTCCGGTTTGAGATGAAACCCGAAACAAGCAACACGAGAAGTATGGAAATAATTCTTTTCATATGATAATGCGATTTTGATTTCGTAATCCGCAAAGGTAAAAATCCGGGGATGATTTCAAAATGAATCAGATCATTTTGAGAATGTTGATGATATCTTTTATCTTTTCAGGGTCTGCAACCTTTCTTGTGTATTCTCCCTCAACGTAAGGACCTCCCATCGGAATACCTTCCGTTTTCCATGTCATTTTGCTGCCTGTGCTTTTTCTGGCTGTCATATGAAACTCGGAAGCCCCTGTTTTTCTGGCTACCATTTCAATGTTCGGGAGATCGAGTCCTCCGCCTGGCATGATTATTATCCTTTTTCCTGCCTGCCTTACCAGCTTTCCTATTAACCCGGCACCTTCTCCGGCACTGTTCTTCTGACCCGAGGTAAGAAGTCTTGATGCTCCCGAGGCAATTATGTCTTCGAGTCCTCTTTCAGGAGCGCGGCACAGGTCGAAAGCCCTGTGGAAAGTCACCGCCATCGGCGAGCTAAGCTTTACAAGGGCCGAAGTCCTCACAGTATCTATATTTCCGTCGGGAAGTAGTATTCCGAACACAACCCCGTCGACACCCGACTCCCTGCAAAACTCTATGTCCCTTTTCATGATTCCGAACTCGGAGTCGCTGTAGAGAAAATCTCCCCCGCGCGGCCTTATCAATACATGCAGCCCGGCTGAAAAATTCTTCCGGGCCGAAAGTATCATTCCGTATGATGGCGTTATTCCTCCCTCCGACAGGGCTGAACACAGCTCCAGACGGTCAGCTCCGGCTTCAAAGGCCGATATGGCTGATTCAATACTGTCGACACATATTTCGAGCCTGAATTCCATCCCTGATTTTTTAAACTTTGATTAAAAGTAGAGATTTTTTCCTTATAATTGTGCAATTCAAACTAGAGAATATGAAACCTACACTATTAGTTCTGGCAGCAGGAATGGGATCCCGTTACGGTGGCAACAAGCAGCTCGACGAGGTTGGCCCTTCAGGCGAAACAATAATCGACTATTCAATTTATGATGCAATAAGGGCCGGATTCGGAAAGATTGTCTTTGTTATCAGGAGGGATATCGAGGAGCAGGTGAAGGAAAGGTTTGTAGAGAAGCTCAGGAACAGGATCGAAGTCGATTATGTCTTCCAGGAGATCACCAACCTCCCCGAAGGAGTGAAGGTTGCCCCCGACAGGGCCAAGCCCTGGGGAACAAGCCACGCTATCCTTGTTACAAAAGACAAGATAAAGGAACCATTTGGAGTGATCAACTCCGATGACTACTACGGTGTGGAATCATATAAAATCCTGCACGATTTCCTTGTTAACGACAATGATCCGAACTCATATACCATCATAGGTTATAAACTCGGCAACACCTTGTCCGACCACGGACATGTGAACAGGGGCGTGTGCAAGGTAACTCCCGACGGATATCTGTCTCACATTGTAGAGACAAGGCAGATTGAAAAAACAAAGAGCGGAGCCAAAGCACCGGGTCCTGATGGAAAAGAACTTGAATTTACCGGAATTGAGGTTGTTTCAATGAACCTCTTCGGATTCAAGCCCTCATGCTATAATTTCCTGGGCGAAGAGTTCAGGAACTTCATTAACGAGAAAGGGATGGACCTCAAGTCGGAACTCGACATTCCCACATCTCTCGACAAGTTTGTGAAGAACAGGACCATCAAAATCAAGATCCTGATGAGCAATGAAAAGTGGTTCGGGGTTACATACCGTGAAGACAAACCTTTTGTTGTAGAGAATCTGAAGAAGATGATCCGCGCCGGTGTTTATCCGGCACGCATCTACTGAAATCACCAATAAAAACTGCTCCTGAACACACTCTCGTTGTCCCTGTTATCGGTTACCTTAAGCGTAAGGGTGTGATTTGAATTGCTCGTTATATATTCAGGATCAAACCTGTAGATAAGCACATTATTCTTCTGGTCATATTCGAAGAGCGCCCATTTCCCGTCTATTTCCGGAGTATAGCCTTTAATACCTGAAAGATCATCGGTGATCCTTACCCTCATGTCCTTTCTGCCACTGAGGTCAGCTCCATCCGACAGGCCGTTTGCATTAATTGCCGGAGGAACAGTATCGATACCTATATAGAATGCTCCGAACGATTGTACTTCCGCGGTCAGGAAATCCTCGGTCCATTTTCCACCCGCAGAGATTAATGACTGGTTCTCTCCTTTCTGAACTATAAGCATCTTCGGTGCAAGTCCTTCCGGGATGCTGTTTGGCTTTATAGAGATAGTGTATGCTTTATGTAAAGGTGTGTAGATATCGTGAACCAGATGAAGGTCTGAGTACATTTGCGGAGTACCTGCTTCTTTGCCGTAACGGAAGTATAAAGTATCGTACAGGGCGCCGGAGGGTATTGTGAGGGTTATATTGTCAGCCCTGAACCTGTTCGACCTGTTATAAACCATCGGTATGCCATCATTGATTCTGCTGCGGTATTCAACTGATGAGGGAGGCTCACTAATTACGTTGAACCTGAGAGTAGACCTGTTCCCGTGTGCATCTTCGAGAATGATCTCAACTTTGTGATTCCTGCTGTCTGAAAAATTGAAAATCCCGCGGTTAATTACATCGTGGTAGGCAGGCAGCCTGTTGCCGGGGAGTACAAATGTCCTTTCATAATACACTTTTTCCTTCATATATGCTTCATAGTCAACGTGGCTGTTTATGTACCGTGATTCGCTGAATGCAAACTTGTCCATTCTGTACCTGAACCTTGTCACGCTGTCAACCTTCATCTCGACAGAATAAACCGCACAGCGGTTATAATTGTCGTTCAGAAGATCGTATGATTTGAACCCGAAGCCTGCAGGTCCGCTTATCCTGATTTCATTTTCTGAGGGTATGACATAATTTCCGTTTCCGCCGGAAACCTGGATCCTCAGCTTCGAATTTCTGCCGTTTATCTGTGTCCGGCTGTCAGCAGGATAAATAACAAGCCTCTCGATAACCGGCCTGATATCGTCTGCCGGGCCAAAGTTGAACAGCAGTGGATTTACAGGCTCTTCGGTATCCGATTTCCGTATCTCATAGTGAAGATGAGGGCCTGACGATCCTCCCGAGTTTCCCGACCATGCAATAACCTCTCCCTGGCTGAACCTGAACATGTCTGCAGGCGGAAAAAGGCTGACCGCGAAACTCTTCTTCTCGTACTGGCTCTTCGTAACATACTCCTCTATATCGGCCGGAAATCTGTCGAGATGTGCGTAAACTGTCGAATAACCGGAGGAATGGCGGAGATAAAGAGCTTTTCCGAATCCATTGGGGGTGACGCTTATCCTGTAAACATGACCCGTGGCCGCTGCCACCACTTCCTTCCCGGTTACGCCCTGCGTTTTAATATCTATTCCGGCATGAAAATGATCGATCCTCAGCTCCCCGAAGTTCGCGGAAAGTGCCATGGGTATCTTTACAGGAGGAATAAAATCAGGCTTCTCCTGCAGATCATCACCCGGCCCATTGAGGATAAGCAGGCTTGTGAGCAATATGCGTATGAATGACATTATGTTGCCGCTTTCAGTTAAAGTTGTGCAAAACTAACTTTTGACATGGTTCAGACAAACAATTTCATGCTCTTTTTTTGAAAATTTGATTAACTATGCTAACTTTGTACAAAGAATTTGCCATGCAGGATCAGGGTATCGAGGAACTCAAAATTCTGAACAAAAAGCTTGATGAGTTGTTTGATAAATACAGAACCCTGAAGGCAGAGAATGAAGTTCTTAGAACCGGAAATGAAGCCCTTGGA
>JALONU010000034.1 GCA_025454775.1 Bacteroidales bacterium
TCCGGTTCATCAGAGTTCTCTCCTTTTATTTCACCTGACAATACATACCTGATTTTTACAAGGCTTATTGAAAAGGAAAAGGCCCCCCCCCAAATGAACCTTTTTGTAAGTTTCAGGAACAAAACAGGGAATTGGACTGAAGCACAAAATTTAACCGATAAAATCAGTCTTTCAGTTCAGACACCTTTTGTTATGATGTCAGCCGCCAGGGTAACTCCTGATGGAAAGTATTTGTTCTTCTGCTATTTTAATGGCAGTGGGCACATGGTTTACTGGGTCTCTACTAAAATAATCGACAAGCTCAGACCAGGGGAATAGAATATTTCTCGTTTGCGCATGAATAAACTAAATTTGCGTGACATCCTTTTTAATTAAGAATTATTATGACCAGGTTTGCACTTCTTTTTTTCTTCATTTCAATCTTTTCTCAATCATATATCTTATCACAGGATAAAATTGTTCCTGTTGAACCTTCAGAAACCTGGGCTAACAATCAGCATCAGCCTGAAAAGCTGATGGATGCAATTGGGCTGAAAAAGGACATGACTATTGCAGACATAGGAGCAGGTAGGGGACGACTGACTCTCTTCTTCTCCGTGAGGGTCGGGGAAACAGGAAAAGTATTTGCAAATGAAATCGATGAGAGTGCACTTGATTATCTGAAAGAAAGATGTATAAGGAATAACATGGATAATGTTACGACTTTCCTGGGAACAGTTGACAGCCCTTTGTTACCCGCCGGCGAGGTAGATATTGCATTTATGCTCCTGACTTACCATCACCTTGAAAAACCTGTCGAAATGCTGAAGAATACTATTCCCTGTCTTAAAAAAGATGGCTTTCTGGTTATTGTTGAGCATGATCCTGAAAGGTCTGGTGAGAGTGGAAGAGAAGTCACATCTTTTGAAAAACTGACCAGCGAGGCAAAGGAAGCAGGATTTGAAATCAGCAAAATAAACAGAGAGCTTCTTGAAAGAGACAACATTTACTTCCTGAAAGTTAAAAACTAATTTACCTGATAAATCAGAACCGCATGCAGTTTAATTGATTAGATTGACTAATTCATTTTTAAATGCCATGGAACCATCAAGCAAAATGACGCTTGCAGAGAAGAAAGCGCTGGTGAAAAATATGATCATTAAGTTCTCCTTTGTTCCCCTGTTCATAGCAATATTCACACTTCTGCCTGCAGGTACGCTGAATTACTGGCAGGTATATGCCTACTTCGGAGTCATCCTGATCCCAATGCTATTTGTGCTTAGATACTTCCTTAAAAATGATCCGCGCTTCCTTGAAAGAAGAACCAGGGTGGCAGAAAAGGAAAAGGAACAAAAACTTATTCAATGGATCAACCTGCCTATTTTTATTTCTGCATTTATCGTACCCGGTCTTGACAGGCGGTTTGGCTGGTCAGATGTACCTGTTGAGGTTATAATTATAACGGACGTAGTAATCCTTGGAGGATACCTGATTATCTTTCTTGTCTTCAGGCAAAACAGTTATGCCTCAAGGATAATTGAGGTCGATAAGGGGCAGAAGGTAATCACGACCGGTTTATACGCCTGGGTCAGGCACCCGATGTACCTGGGAGTATTGATCATGTACCTGCCTACACCTCTCGCACTCGGATCATACTGGGGATTGATACCTATGGCTTTTCTTCCGGTATCACTTGTTTTCAGGATCCTTAATGAGGAAAAAGTACTGTCGGAAAACCTGGAAGGTTATAAGGAATACTGCATAAAAACCAGGTATAGACTGATCCCTTATGTATGGTAAATAAAGGAGCTATCAAAAACTTGAAGTCCTTGAAGAAACTATCCCTGTCCTCACTGATTATTCTCCTGATTTCCTGTACAGAACAACAGTCCCAATTCAGTTTTCCACTGGCCGGAAGCCATAATAAAAGCCTTCCATAACCATCGGCCAGCTTCTTAAAATGTCCTTCGGCCATTCCTGGTACGGGACCACTGAGGAAAGCCTGATTTCGGTGACCTGATACTCAACAGGGGAGAATATAGCGGTAACCAGGTTGTACCTGCAGAGTGGATCGACAAAATGACCACAACAATGATCTTAACTAACAACGCTGTTCCTTATAGTCCTGAACATGGTTACCAGATCTGGCTTGGAACATGGTCAGGCCACAGATACCATATGGCTATAGGATGGGGAGGAAAGTTTATAGTTATTGTTCCTGATCAGAATCTGGTTGTGACTGCTACCTGCTGGACCAGCGATATAACCTATCAGATGGCAGGTGAACACTGGATAAGAATAATTCAAATAATCCTTAAACAAATATTACATTGTGTTTATTAATTTACAATTTTATGAAAAGACCATTTGCTTTGTCTCTCCTGGCATTGTTCAGCCTGGTTGTTGCCGGACAACAGGTTAAAACATCCGGTTCATCACTCTCCTACCTTGGCCAGAAACCTCCTGGTATGACACCGGAGTTATTCGCTCCGGAAATCATCGCTACAGGTTTCTATGAACGCGATATAACCATTTCTCCTGATGGCAGTGAAGTATTTTACGGGCTTCTTACAGGAAGGCACGTAACTATCTTATACACAAGATTCTTAAATGGAAGGTGGACTGAACCTGAAATTGCTCCATTTGCTCGTAACAGTCAGTATTTCTTCCTTGAACCATGCTTCTCCGCCGATGGAAAAGCAGTATACTTTCTCTCAACCAAACCTCCTGCCGGTAAAGAGCCTAAACCGGGATGGACTTATCAGAATATATGGGCTTCAGATAAAAATGAAGATGGCACGTGGAGTGAGATATATAATCCCGACACCGTACTCAACAGGCCAAACTCACAGTTCTATCCATCCCTGACAAAAACAGGTACGCTATATTTCACCAGAAGTGATGAGAAAACAGGAAGATCGGAAATACTCAGGGCAAAGAAAAACGGTAACAGCTTCGGTCCTCCTGAACTGTTGCCGCCTGTGGTCAACGGAAATGGTAATATATATAATGCATTTATCTCACCGGATGAAAGTTTTCTTATCGCGTGTGTCGAAAATAAGAACAATGAAATAAACCCCGGTTATTCGAATTATTACATTTTCTTCAGGGACAATAATGACAACTGGAGCGAGGGTATCTCCTTCGGTCCCGAAATAAATATAAAAGAAAGCAATGCAATTTCAGCTTCAGTCTCACCCGATGGAAAATATATGTTCTTTTCAGCAAAGAAAACGAGTGACCGGATGCAGGAAATATCATCCCGGAACACTTTGAGCTCCCTTAGAGAGTTCCTTAACAGTCCTCAAAACGGTAATTACGATATATACTGGGTTTCAGCCGGTGTGATTGATGCTTTACGTCCGGGGAAATAAAAGAATATTCTTGCAGAACTTGTTCCTGAATCAACCTGACCTGATTCAAATTATGAATATATTTACATAACAATGGCTAATAGCATATTCAGCCGGAGGAACTTCATAAGAAAGACAGCTGCAGGTTCAATAGGAATTGGTCTGCCTGTTATTAAATCATTGTACTTACCGGACCATGGGGCCACACTTCCTCGGATAAGGGATTACAGGAGACTGGGAAGGACAAATGCACTGGTTTCCGATATCGGTTCGGGGATCCCGTATTCTCAGCCTGTGCTGAAAGCAGTAATAGAGGCAGGTGTGAATTTCATTGAAACAGCCGAAAGTTATGATAACGGTAATAATGAGAAACTGATAGGGAGTGTTATCAGAAATGAGAACCGTGAAAAACTCTTTGTTACGACCAAAATAAACACAACTTTTGGACTTGGAGATTCTCCCGACGATATAGCTAGGAGAGCCGGAGAAAGCCTCAGGCGGCTCAACACCAATTATATTGATCTCTTTATGATGCACCAGGTTCAGAGCGTGATCAAGGTTGCGGACAGGAGCTTTCACAAAGCCTGCGACAGGCTTGAAAAGGAAGGTAAGATAAGGTTCAGGGGGCTATCATGTCACGGATCTTTCTGGTGGCAGGAACAGGGAGGAAGTCTTGAGGACATTCTTATGGCTGCAATTAATGACGGCAGGTACGATGTACTTTTTTTCCCGTATAACTTCCTCGACCATGAGATGGGAGAAAGGATTTTAAATGCATGTAAATCCCACGACATAGGGACTATGATTATGAAATCCAATCCTGTAAGCGTTTTTGAGAATTATGAGAATGTAATAAAGCAGGGCGGGAAGCTGAGCATCCTTGAACAACAGGATTATGAAACGAAACGCCGTCAACTGGAGAAAGCAGGGGATTTTTTCAGGAAATACGGGCTGACCGATATAAATGAGCTTAAAAAGGGAGCATACCGGTTTATCCTGACCAATAAAAATGTATCCACGATATGCTGCCGGTTCAAAAACTTTTCAGACATAGAATTGTATGTCGGTCTATCAGGTACTACCCTCGATACTCAGGCTGCAACGATGCTTTCAGATTTCAGGGAGAATCTTGGCTTTCTCAATTGCAGGACAGGATGCAATATTTGCGAACAAAACTGTCCCCTTAAACTGCCCGTAAATACTATTTTACGGTACTACTATTATTCACAGGCCCTGAAGGAGAATGAGGCTTCCGCAGTCATGTACAGGAACCTTGGTGATCATAATGCCCTGGCATGCAGAAATTGCCCGGGCCACTGTGAGAAAGCCTGTCCTCACAATGTTTCAGTCCGTATGTTAATGGCAGATGCACACAGACAGTTAGTATAATTCGGTTGCCGGTTACCGGTTGCCGCTACTCGAACCACTCATCCCCGAAATTCACCAGGTATACCCTGTCGGTTGACCGTGTGAGAGCCATATAGAACCATCGCAGATAGTCCATGGTTATTTCCTTCCTGTTGAACATCCCCTGGTCGATGAAGACCCTCTCCCACTGGCCGCCCTGGGCCTTGTGACATGTGACCGCATAGGCAAACTTGATCTGAAGTGCGTTGAACCACGGATCGCTCCTTACTGCTTCATACTGCTTCCTCCGGGTTTTTAGATGAATGTAGTCGTCGAGTATGTTCTGGAATAGTTCCCTGTTCTTCTCCGGAGGGAGCGATGGGGTGTCGAGGTGAAGAACGTCGAGCAGAACCCTGGACTCAACTTCGAAATCATAGTCGGGGAACCTGAGTTCCATCTCTGCAAACCTGAAACCGTACCTGTCCTCGTATTTCCTGATTTTCTTCACCTCTGCAATATCGCCGTTGGCAATGAACCCGGGTCCCTCTTCATTTTCCTCAACCAGGAAGTAGTTGTTTTTCACCACCATCACCATATCGCCGGGGCTAATCTCCTCCTCCCTGAAGAAGATTCGGTTCCTGATCCCCTGGTTGTAGCGGTTTGCGAGCTTGTTCGAGTTCACTACTATTATGGTCCCTTCCAGCCCGCAGGAGCCATAGGCTGTGGAGATCTCATCAATAAGCTCTTCGCCGTTTATACGGATCACATCCCTGAAATTCAGGCAGTCAATTGAAGGATGTACCAGGTCGTTCCCGGCGATCTGGAGTCTCACCCTGGTTGCATTCATCAGGACACCGGATGTTTCACTCTGGCGTACCACCTGCTTCAGTTCCGAAGCGATTAGTCCGAAGCCGTAACCGGCAAGTGCCTTCTGATCGAGGGCAGGGCTCAGTGCAGAACCTACCGGAGGAAGCTGGGCGCTGTCTCCTACCAGGATAAGCTTGCAGTCAGTCCCAGAATAAACATATTCAAGAAGGTCATCGAGCAGCTTCCCTGTTCCGAAAAGTGATGTTTCGGATGATTCGTTTGAGATCATTGAAGCTTCGTCAACTATAAAATATGTGTCCCTGTGCTTGTTACGGTCGAGCATGAAGCTACCCATTCCGTCCCTTGAGGATTTCTGGCGATATATTTTCTTGTGGATAGTGAATGCCTGTTGCCCTGTATAGGAGCCGAGTACTTTGGCGGCCCTTCCGGTTGGAGCAAGAAGGACAGACTTGATCCTCAGCAGGTTAAGTGTCCTGACCACGGAACTGATGACACTGGTCTTACCGGTTCCGGCATAGCCTGCGAGGAGAAAGATAACATCGTTGGTATTGTCAGTGATATATTTCGCAATCCTCTTAAGCGCCTCCGACTGGTCATCTGTCGGTATGTACCCCAGGTTTTTGCACAGGTTATTATATATAAGTGTATCTCTTGTCACATTTTAAGGGCAGCCTGATGCAGCTTGGATATTTTTTCTAATTTTGTTTGTAAACTTAACTATTCTGTTGAAAACCATAATATTTTTTAAATGCCGTTCCTGGAATTATTTGATGAGACACTCGACATAAATTCGACCGAGAATTACGAGCTTTCCGTTCAGATAAGCGCCGACGGTCTGGCATTCGCTATTCTCGACACCATACGGAACAAGTACGTATTGCTCCGCTCCACAGAACCCGACGACAATAAATATTTTTCGGCGGACGACATCGCCGAAATCATTTCGAAGGACGATTTTCTTACACGCAGGTACAGGAAAGTCCATATTGTATTGCCTTCTCAGAAGTTCACGCTGGTTCCGGCACCTCTTTTCGACCCTGCCAGGAAGGAGGAATACTTCAGCTTTAACCTGAACAGGGATGATAATGAAGTCATTCTTTCAAACAAGGTCAGCGATCCTGATGCATATATCATTTATTCCCTGCCGGATACGATCCATGAGATACCGGGACGGTTCTGGCCTGCCGCGTACCCTGCTCATCATACCAAACCTCTTATAAGCCAGGTATCCCTGCACAGCAAGAGTATCGCAGGATTTTATGTTCATGTCCATATTGAAAAGGAATTTTTCAATATCCTGGTGTATGACCACGGAACGCTGAAATTCAGTAACTCATTCACATACAGAAACATATCAGATATTCTGTATTTCGTCCTTAATGTCTTTAAGAGCATGGGGATCAGTAATGATGAGCCCATTCATTTCAGCGGCCGCACCGGAAAATATGATGATCTTTGGTCGGGGTTTGCCATGTACATCAGGAACCTCAGGTTCACGGATCCTTCAGGAAGCTTTACCTTCAGTTACGTGTTCAACGACCTGGGACTTCACAGGTTCATAAACCTTTTCAGCATAAGCACTTGCGAATAATCGGAGGCAAATACAGGGGAAGGCGCATAAATCCTCCGGCCGGTTTCATGGCCAGGCCCACAACCGACTTCGCACGGGAAGGCCTATTCAATATCCTCTCCAACAGGGTTGATTATGAGGAAATTACTGTCCTAGATCTCTTTTCGGGAACCGGCAGCATAAGTTATGAATTCGCTTCCCGCGGAACGAAAGAAGTGCATCTTGTTGAGCAGGATATGAAACATATTGCAGGCATTCGTCGTATAATAAAAGATGCAGGCTTCTCAAACATTAAGTCAGTCCATATTGACGTCAGGGCTTTTCTCCGGACCTGCACTGCAAAATATGATATTGTTTTTGCCGATCCCCCTTTCGACCTGCCGTGGCTGAGGGATATTCCCGACCTGGTTATGAACTCAGGAGTATTAAAGGAAGAAGGGTTTTTTATCCTGGAACACCCCCGGGGAATGACATTCAACGGACATTCTCTTTTTCGTGAACACAGGAACTACGGGGGAGTCAATTTCAGCTTCTTTGCTGTCAGCAGTAAAGATCATTGATATCGGCTTTCGACAATTCTGCCATCAGTTCGCTTATCTTTTCAGTTACCGCATCAAAGTACTTCTCTCCTTTTTCCTTCGTAGCCAGCGTCGGATCACCAATGCCCGTGTCGTCGGTAACCTTGCGCCATTTTCTTTCCGCCCAGGCCCATTTTTCGTTCAGTGCGCTTATCCGGAATTTCCTGGCTGAACCCTTTCCTGCCTTTTGCATTGGAAGAACAAGCTCCGGTGCGAGGTAGAGCATCAGGCTCGTTTCCATTTCATCGGCATGGCCCCCGCCCTTCTCAAAATAATCGGAATTTTCCACTGCCTGATACCAGTTGCAGGTGCAGATGAACATCTCCTGGAACAGCATGCCCGTTTCCCTGATCATCTGGCGGAAATCGTTACCACCGTGTCCGTTTATGATCAGCAGTTTCCTTATGCCCTGGCTGCTGAGACTGAAGGCGATGTCCTTCAATATTGACATTTGTGTTGATGGCGATACATTCACGGTTCCTTTAATGTCAAGCTGCCCCGTATTCACTCCGAACGGGATGCATGGAAGCACTATGAGCTTTGCTCCTTTCTTCACTGCCCTTCCCGCGGAATCGGCGGTTATCCTTTCGGTTTCGATTATATCTGTTGTGTATGGCAGATGAAAGTTATGTGCTTCGGTCGCTCCCCAGGGAAGGACAGCCAGTTCAACACCGGTATCTTTAAGTGTGCTCCAGTGGGTTTCGGAAAGAAGGAAAGGTTTCATGATTGTGGATTTCGGATTGTGGATTTCGGAATGTGGATTGTGGATTGCGGAATATGGATTTTGGATTACGGATTTTGGATTTTGAAGTCTGGGGTTAAAGGTAATCTGATAAATTGGTTCTGCATAAGTTCTTCAGGGATAATAAATCTGGCTGAAAATTTGGTTTGTTGGCTGCTGTTTAATAATTTTATAGCCGTATTAATCAGCCGTTAAAGGGATATTATATGAAGAGGAACAGCTTTTTTCTGGAACTTATCAAAAGCGGCCCGTTCATTTTTTTCATTATCCTGGCTACTGTTATTATTCTCGGCGTGGCTATCGCCAAACACAGGGAGAAGGTTATCGAGATGAAGGAGGATGTGCTCTATATCCAGCCGCGCCCCGGCCAATAGCCGAAGATCTCAAGACCACAACCACCAGGCTGTCAAATCCAATCTTACTGCAAAAAAGCTTCTGGTCACTTATAGTAAATTACTTCCCGGACCAAAAAGAAAAGCCCGCTTTAATTTTATGCGGGCTTTTCAGATGAGCTTAACCTACTCCGTCAGAGAATCCAGGCTTTCTCCTGGTAGCAAGGCTCAAAGTTGTCAACAAAGTATGGCAAAAACAGAAACCGTTAACTAATCAGTCATAAAGATAATATACTGATAACCTGAAAGCAAGGGAGATTTGACGGGTGCTCTTTTTCCGTTGATCAGGGTGCGGCGGAAATAGGTAAAAGCGAGGGCAGACTTTTATTTTGCCGAAATCCGCAGCATCATCACTCCGTGCCTTCCGACATTTGCGCTGAATTTCTCCCTGAAAGTACCGAGGTCCTTCTGACGCCACAGGTCCCTGACCTTATGTTTTCCGACGATCCCCAGGTCGGACCACAGGGCAGTAATATTTGCTGTTCCCTCACCCCTGTTGAACATGCCTACAGCCAGTGATCCGTCCTCCAGTTCCCTTTTCCACACTTCAAGGCTGTCAATCTTTGCAACCCTGTATCCTGGTTTGCCGAGAGGATCCTGGTCGACCTCTATAATTTCATCATTTGTAAGAAGGCTGAGGGTGAATTCGTCGAGCCGGGTTATGTCACCACTGAGGATTAGGGGTGCTGCCTGTATAGCCCACAGCGACACCTGCGTATACTGTTCATTGGGTGTCAGGGGTGTCGGAACCGTTTCACCCTTCCAGTTGCTTAGGTAGCCGATGAGGAGGTAATCAGGGTCATTCCAGCCCCCGGGACCGCCGTACCTGAACAGCTCGTTATCGGTGAAGACGTCGAAGCCGTCGCGGAAGAGGGCGGTGCCTATACCTTCAAATGAGCCGCCCAGATCGCCGGCTGTCCGCCAGCTGTTGCCTCCTACATTCTTCCCCCATTTCCACACCTCCCCCATTCCGTACTGGCAGAGATTCAGGACTATATCCCTCTTCTGCCTTTTCAGTATTTCACTTATAAGAATATATGGTTTCTGGAGATCAGGCAGAGTGTCGCGCCTTCCAACCCTGCTGTATGAGCACCAGTCGTATTTGAGAAAATCGAATCCCCACTCCACATAGCGGCTTATATCCTGCTCCTCGTGCTGCCAGGCTGCCACAAATCCCGCGCACGTTGTCGGGCCCGGAGATGTGTATATTCCTGCCTTCAGACCCAGGGAATGAATATAGTCAGTCATGGCTTTCATATCGGGGAACCTGGGGTTTGAGTTTATCATGCCGCGTTCATCCCTCGGCGGACCAAGAAGGCCGGGATCCTTAGAATTCTCTTTCACCGACCAGCAGTCGTCAATGTTCACATACATATACCCATGGTCGATCATACCCGTGCTCACCATGGCGTCAGCTGCAGCGCGCATGATGCTGTCTGTGACATGGTTTTCCCACACATACCAGCTGTTCCAGCCCATATGCGGGGTAAGAGCCAGCTGATCGCCGCATACAATCTTAAAGGGACGTTCCTTTTTTCCAAGGGCATTGCTCACCCTGAATACAGTGCTGTATACGCCTGGCGTTTCTATGATCCCGCTGATCATTCCCGAAGATGCATTACAGGTAAGTCCGGCCGGCAGGTTCAGCGCTTCGTATTTAAGTGGTTTCTCCCCCGTAGCTGCAATCTTAAAGAGGAAAGGAGATCCCGGTCTGACCCCGAAAATCTTTGTCCCGTTTATCCTTACTTCTGGTCCGGGGGCGGGAGTCAGAATTACTTTAGTATCGCTGAATGCCGCCCCGTTATCACCTGCTTTCCTATTATTTTCCCTGCCGGTACATGAAGCTGCCAGCGCAAGAGCTATCAAGACATTAATTCGCAGAACCAGAAAAAGAGTTTTCATTCCGGGAATGTATTAAGATGAGATATAAAGTTATCAAAATTAATTTGGTATCTTGGTTTTCAATAACTTCATTAATTCATCCGACGTTTGGGATTACGAAAAAAATTATGCCTGCCGGTCCTTCTGGTTGTTTTCAGCCTGCCCATATGTTCCCAGCCATACATAAAAGGAGTGATCGTGGAGAAAAGTTCCCGGCTTCCGATAGCATTTGCCTCCGTGACATATCAGGTACAGTCTGTTCTGCAGGGAGTTATATCTGACGTCAACGGCAGGTTCTCGATAAACGACAGGGGAATAAAGAGCCTTCAGGTTTCGTGCGTAGGATACCAGCCGGGCAAGTTTGTTCTAACCCCGGAAATGATCCTTTCCGACCTGGTTATAGAGCTGAATACAGACACACTCAGCATAAGTGAGGTGAAGATCACACCGGCCATGAACCCGGCTGTGAGGATCATGAGGAACGTCCTCAGGAACAAGGAGAAAAATGATTTTGAGAAATACGACAGGTATGCATATGAGTGTTACCTGAAAACCTTCATGAAGCTGAAGCTTTCATATAATGCCTCATCAGACGACAGCGCTGCGATCAGGAAAAACAAGGACCTGAATAAGCATGCAAATTTCATTTCCGAGTCAGTGATCCGGACATCTTCGGCAGGAAGACGTATCGAGAACAGGGTAATTGCAGTTAAGACTTCCGGCTTTCAGAACCCTGTCTTCGGTCAGTATTTTGCGTCAGTTTTTCACCAGGCAATATCATTCTACAAAAACAATATATCACTTTTTGCCCTTCCTGTTTCGGGAGATATGACAGGTTCGGAATATCTGAGTCCCGTATCGGATGAATGCCTGAGAAGCTACAGCTTTCTTCTGAGGGAGACCTATGAAAACCTCACTGACACATTGTACCTGATCGAATTTCATCCTGAGAAAGGCGCAAATTTCAACGGTCTCAAGGGAAGCCTTTACATCAGCTCCAATGGATGGGCGATCAAAAACATTGTTGCAGAACCTTACGAGAAAGGGCTTATAGACTTCAGGTTCAGGCAGGATTATGATTTCGTCGGGGGACGATGGTTCCCATCAGCACTCGATGAAGAGATCGGGTTCGTTTCGATGAAGCTGAACAGGAAGATGAATGCAGTTCCCGTGTACCTCGTAACATCAAGGATCAGCAATGTTGATTACGCGCCTGAAATAACGACTGATTCAATAAGTTACGAGAGAGTATACCTCGACGAGGAGCAGATCGGGATGAGTGAAGAGATAATTAATGAAATACGCCCCGATTCACTTAGCGCAATTGAAGAGAACACATATCATTTCCTCGACTCCATAGGGGGTAAGTATAAATTTGATTACTGGGCCGGTCTCTACCCGAGCCTCTCTGCAGGAAAGATACCGGTGAAATTCATCGATATACGTCTTGAAGAATTTTTCAGGAACAACGATTACGAGGGTACCAGGATAGGTCTGGGCCTGAGCACTAACGACAAGCTGTCGGAGATGGTCTCCCTGGGAGGATTTGCAGGTTTCGGTGTGAAAGACAGGAAATTCAAGTACGGCGGGTTTATCAGTTTCAATCCCGACAAGGAGGGTTATACCACATTAAGGCTTTCGTACCAGAACAACCTCAAGGAACCGGGTATTGATCCGAGGCGCGAATTTGACCTGATGGCATACAACGATTACCTCAGGGATTACCTGGCATACAGGATGGACAATTTCGTGGAGGAGAGAGCCGAGCTGAGTTTCCGTCCCTCCAGGTATCTGAAGATCATTTCCTCGGTCAGTTTCAGGGATATCAGGCCCACATATGATTATGAATACCAGGGCACCTCGCTTGATTACTTCCATGCTGATGAAATAAAGATCTCTGCGAGGTATGCTTTCGGGGAAGAGACACACATGTTCGGGAAGGAAAAGATTGTCTTCTATGCGGGGAATCCGATAATTTCCGTCGATTATAAAAGAGGTGTCGACCTCTTCGACCGTAACAGCTACATTTATAATCGCATTGAAACCACGGTGGACATCACTGCTTACAAAGGCAGGATAGGTCAGACTGACCTGAGGATAGCCGGCGGTTATATCGACAGGCCTCTGCCCTACAGTCTGCTCTTCACTGGAGAGGGCAGCAGGAGCAGGTATCCCCTGCTGATCAGCAACACATTCCAGACCATGAAGCCCTATGAATTTCTCTCCGACAGGTATGTAAACCTGTTCTTCTCACATAACTTCGGCTCACTTCTTCTTGAAACGCCGCGTTTCAAACCCAGGGTGATCATAGCTCACAACACAGGCTGGGGAACGCTCAGGAATGCTGCTGATCATAACATTGACTATAAAATAAAGGATAAGATATACCTCGAGTCAGGTCTGCTTATCAACAATATAATAAGGTTCAAGATCTTCAACCTTTATTATATAGGATTCGGAGGAGGAGCATTTTACCGGTACGGGCCTTACGGCCTCGACAAGGTCATTGATAACCTGTCGTTAAAAGTATCCATGACCGTGGCGCTGGAATGATTACAGGACTTCTGGAGTATATTGATATATTTGTTTTAAATGAAAAACAAGAAACTCACCGGAATATTTCTTCCCAGCCTCATCCTGGCCGCCATACTTGCTGCAGCCTTTATTAAACCTCAGAAGACGGGTACGCTTCGTCAGATGGAAAACCTCGGCCGCGGTGTTGTTGCGGTAAGGGTGCCCGGAGATTCGGTTTATATTGGCTGGCGGCTCCTGGGCACTGAACCGGAAGAACTGGGTTTCGATGTTTACCGGCAGACAGGCTCAGGGAAACCGGTTAGACTGAACAGGACTCCGGTATTTGAATCCACAAACTATATTGATGGCAGCGCTGATCTTAAGATCGACAACTTTTATTATGTCGTTCCTGTCTTAAAAGGTAAAAGCCAGGAAAAGAGCAAATCTTTCCTGCTTAAGGCAGACTCTCCTGTTCAGCAGTACCTGACAATTCCCGTAAGAACTCCAAAAGGGATGGCAATCAATGATGGCTCCGCGGGCGATCTGGACGGTGACGGGGAATACGAAATTGTCGTACACCTCTCGGGCAGGGGCATTGATAATCCATCGACCGGCATATCCGGGATACCGTTATTTCATGCATATAGGATGGACGGCACTTTTTTGTGGGAGATAACCCTGGGGAGAAACATCCGCGAGGGTGCTCACTATACCCAGTTCATGGTCTACGACCTCGACGGCGATGGTAAGGCTGAATTTGTATGCAAGACCGCTGACGGGACTATCGACGGTATGGGTAAAGTTATTGGTGATTCGACAAAAGACTACCGCAACCTCGACAGGAACAGCGGTATCTTTTACGGGAAGGTACTTGCGGGACCGGAATACCTCACTGTTTTTAACGGACAAACAGGTGAAGCCATGTCAACGGTCGATTATGTTCCGAACCGTTATCCCCTGAACGGATGGAATGGCCCGGGAGGCAATGGAGGAAAAGACAGCTCAGGCAATCGCGTCGACAGGTTCCTTGCCTGTGTGGCCTATCTCGACGGTATCCGGCCCAGCGTTGTCATGTGCAGGGGCTATTACGGCAGATCGGTGCTTGCAGCCTGGGACTGGAGGGATGGAAAGCTTAAGCTCCGATGGGTGTTCGACAGCAAGGATGGAAAAAATCCCTTCTCGGGACAGGGTAATCACAACCTTAGTGTTGCAGATGTCGATTACGACGGCAAGGACGAGATAGTATACGGTTCGATGGTTGTTGATGATAATGGCACCGGACTTTTTTCGACTGGTTTCCGCCATGGTGATGCAATGCATGCCGGAGATCTTATTCCGGAGCGTCCGGGAGTGGAAGTATTTGGTGTCCATGAAATTGAAGACGGGACGAAAGGACCCGGAGCCGCAGTGTTTGATGGAGCTACAGGTGAGGTACTGTATATGGGATCCATCGATATTGATGTTGGAGGAGGAGTTGCCGGTGACATAGATCCCTTAAATCCGGGAACGGAGATGTGGTACGACAGGTCAGGGCTCCTGAATATGAAAGGTGAAAGAATAGGAGAAATGCCTTCGTCGATGCAATTCCTTATCTGGTGGGACGGCGACCTGTCGAGGGAGCTCCTTAACGGCAACCGGATTGAAAAGTACAGGGTCGGAAGGATCTTTACTGCTGATGGTGCAATAGCTGCTGCCGGATCGAAGAACACCCCCGTTCTAAGCGCTGACCTCTTTGGCGACTGGAGGGAAGAGGTAATTTTCAGGACCCCTGATAACCAGTCATTAAGGATCTACACAACCACTTTCCCGACGAAACACAGGCTGTATACCCTTATGCATGATCCCCAGTACAGGCTATCCATAGCATGGCAGAATGTAGCTTATAACCAGCCGCCGCATACCAGTTTCTTTCTCGGAACAGGGATGAAGGGTGCTCCCAGACCTAATATCATTTTAGTTAACAACCGGAAAGCCAGGGCAAGATAAGTATTTCAGGGATTCAAAGGGAACCATTTGGTCAGCTCCGATTGACAGGCGATCCGGACTATCGCTTTAGAACCTTACGGAAGTGGTCGCATTCATCCTTATCAAGGGTCTGACAAGACTGATAACCGTAAACGGGACTATGTGCTTTCCTTATATTCTTTTAACAACGCCTGGAATATCTCCCTGACGGATGATATTTTAGTCGCCCTGAAAGCATTGGTGCCGGCGAAAGCAAATCCATTCTCAAAATTTCCCTTAAGTGCATTTATAAGTGCGGTGATAATGCAATAAGGACTCTTTGAAATATCACATGTCTTTATGCATTTAAACGGACATTTCTTTGGTTGTTTCTTCCCGTTTCTCACTTTACTGATAAAACCGGAGAAGATTGCTCTTCCCGGCATGCCGACAGGACTCTTTATTATTTCAATATCCTTTTCACCTGCATCGATATAGGCCTGCTTAAAGCCTTCCGAAGCATCACATTCGTGGGTAGTTACGAACCTGGTCGCCATCTGGACCCCTGAAGCTCCCAGCTTCATTATTTTGCTGATATCCTCTCCGGTATAAATTCCGCCTGCTGCGATTAGCGGGATTGACTTTTTTTCTCTCTCTTCAAAAGGTTTCAACTCACTTAATATCTCAGGGACGAGCTTTTCAAGTGAAAAGTTATCATCTTCGATCTGTTCCTGCTTAAATCCCAGGTGTCCTCCTGCCTTGGGCCCTTCAACAATAACAGCATCGGGCAGATAATCATAATTTGCTTTCCATTTCTCACAGATTATTTTTGTCGCCCTCGCCGATGAAACGATAGGAATAAGTTTTGTACTGCTGTCTTTTTTCAGAAAAGAAGGCAGGTCAAGGGGGAGACCTGCTCCGGCGATAATAATATCGACCTTTTCAGCAATTGAAGTCTTTATCATATCAACATAATTTGTCATGGCGACCATTATGTTGACCCCGATCACTCCAAATGTCTTTTCGCGTGCTTTACGTATCTCCTCTTTCAGTCCATGAATGCTGGCTTCAAGATAATTCCCGGAAAGATGTTTATATAAAAGTCCAAGCCCTGCACTTGATATTACTCCGACTCCTCCTTCATTTGCTACTGCAGATGCAAGGCCTGACAATGAAATGCCCACACCCATCCCGCCCTGAATAACAGGAACCTGGATTGTCAGGTTTCCGATCTTTAATGCTTTCATATTTCCCCTCTTTACTTTATTACATCCGATGATCAACTGAACTCACAGACAATATTTAATCGTCTATATCTCAATAAGATACCTTTGACCTTCTTTTCCCGTTTCTCCTGTCCGGCGCCTTCGCTTTTTTCCTTCCGGAAGGATCACTCCTGTGCGGGCTGCTGTTTTTTTCCTGGGCAATTTCCACAGCAACCCTGGTTTTCATAAACATTGAATTATTAAGGGCTCCGATCAATTTGTCGGCAGAATTCGCCTCAACTTCGAAAAAAGAGAAGTTCCTTAAAAGTTCTATCCTGCCAATTGGTATTTTCTTTCCCCTGGTATTTGAATTTACAAGTTCGATCAGTTGTTCCGGATAAAAACCATCGGATTTGCCAAGGTTGATGAACAATCTTTTATAATTACCCTGTGATTTTTGCCAGGAGGGTTTTCTTTCAGGTCTGTCAAAACTGAATTCCTTGTCAGTAAAAACTTCAATATTCTCATCTCCGGTACGATAATCATCCAGGAACCTGTCAAATTCAAGTGATACCACTCTTCTAAGAAGCTCTTCCCGATCGAGTTTCTCAAGCTTCAGCTTTATTTCAGGCAGGAAATTCTCTATTTCCTGATGATAAGTTGTAACATTCTCGAGTTTTTCCACCCAGTTAAAAAGCTGTTTCCTGCAAATCTCGCTGCCTGTCGGTACAGGAAGTGATTTGAATGGTTTCTTCAACATCCTTTCAATCTTGTGCAGGTTATTTTTCTCTTTCAGATGAACAAGGGAAATTGAAATCCCTCTCTTGCCTGCCCTTCCGGTGCGTCCTGACCTGTGAGTATAAACCTCTGTGTCGTCGGGCAGGCTGAAATTGATTACATGAGTAAGATCATCCACGTCCAGTCCGCGTGCTGCAACGTCAGTTGCAACAAGCATCTGGAGATTCTTCTGTCTGAATTTCAGCATTACAGCATCACGCTGAGCCTGTGAAAGGTCACCATGCAATGCGTCGGCATTATACCCGTCGCTTATAAGCTTTGAGGCTATTTCCTGGGTTTCTCTTCTTGTCCTGCAGAAAATTATAGCATAAATATCCGGTTCGAAATCCGATATTCTTTTCAGCACTTTATATTTATCTTTTGCATGGACCAGATAGTAATAATGGCTTACATTTTCAGCTGATGAGTTTTTTGTTCCGATTAAAATTTCAGCCGGATTGTCCATGTATTTCCTTGCAATCGATGATATTTCAGGCGACATTGTTGCTGAAAAGAGAAGTGTTCTTCTTCCTTCAGGCACCTCCTCCAGTATCTCATTTATACTGTCGATGAATCCCATGTTAAGCATTTCATCAGCCTCATCCAGAATTACAGTCCTGACATTTTGCAGCCTGACAACCTTTCTTCCTATAAGGTCAATAAGCCGTCCCGGAGTAGCAACAATAATATGTACGCCCTTCTTTAGTTCTCTTATCTGGTTTTCGATGCTTGATCCGCCATATACTGCCAGTATTTTCAGGTTGCCTGTGTGTTTTGCGTAGCT
Source organism: Bacteroidales bacterium (assembly GCA_025454775.1). Classification (GTDB taxonomy): domain Bacteria; phylum Bacteroidota; class Bacteroidia; order Bacteroidales; family VadinHA17; genus LD21. The sequence continues at coordinate 17,895 of JALONU010000034.1, forward strand.
GTGCAGATCGCCTGTGATCTGAAGGCAAAGCTCACGTGTGGGACAAAGTACAAGTGCCTGCACCGCGTTACTCATAGAATCTGTCGACAGAACAAGCGGCAGGCCGAATGCAGCAGTTTTCCCCGTGCCTGTCTGAGCAAGGGCGATTATATCTCTTTCTTCATTAAGCATCATGGGGATCACTTTCTCCTGCACGGGCATAGGTTGTTCAAATCCAAGATCCCTGATCGCCCTTAGGATGCCAGGGGTAAATCCCATTTCATCAAATTCTGTCATAATTCTTTTTTGTGTGGTTCCGGGAGCGATGGGTTTTTGATCCCGACTGAAGTGAACTCAAATGCAGACCGGATTAAATGCGTGACAACGCTGCGTGGAAAACACCCTGTTAAATATTCTGCAAAGATAATTAAAATATCCTGACTTTCAGTTTTTTAACAATAATGCCAGGTAAAAGATTTAAATCCAGGTACATGAAGGTCCAGGAATATTTGTGATTGCATCTCCGGATTCTTTCTCAAGTACAGCAGGGTTGTGCTTCCTGACCTGAGAAGGCAATGGTGTTGACCACATCCCGCCGGAATGAACAAACCAGATGTGGTCAAGCCCTCCGGCTTGTGAACCTGAATATCATTGCCATCCTGATTTTCAGCAGCGATACGGATAAAAATAACCGATGTTGCAAATAATTATCATCTACTTAGTAAATTTGATTAAAAACCGGAAAGAATATGAACCGTCGTATATTCCTGAAAAACACATCACTTGCAGCAACAGCTGTAACGTTGACCGGTGCTGCCGGTTTTCGTGAAGTCCTGCCAGCGAAGAAAAACAAGCTTCCCCGCTGGAAGGGATTTAATCTTCTGGATTTCTTTTCACCTGCTCCGTCCCGCAGTCCGGGATCAAACAAAACAACCGAAGATGACCTGAGATGGATGTCGGACTGGGGATTTGATTTTATAAGGATACCGATGGCATATCCGAGGTATATCTCTTTCGACAGAACTCGCGACATCAGGAAGGAGGAGGTATGCAACTTCGATCCTGCAGCTCTTGAAGAAGTTGATAACCTGGTATACATGGCCATTAAGCATAACCTGCATGTTAGCCTGAACCTGCATCGTGGTCCGGGTTACTGCATCAACGCCGGTTTTCATGAACCTTTCAATCTCTGGAAAGACAGTGAGGCACAGGAAGCATTCTACGCACACTGGGGAATGTGGGCTGAGAGGTACAAGGGCATCCCGTCTCAGAAACTGAGCTTTGATCTGCTTAATGAACCAGCCTACATAGAGGACATGAATGATCAGTATGCCAAAAAAGGGCCGGTTCCGGGGGATATATACCGAAGGATTGCCGGGGAGGCATCGAAGATTATCCGGAAATACAACAGGGAACGTTTGATCGTTGCCGACGGTAACAGCGGCGGCAGCAATGTCATCCCGGAGCTCACCGATCTGAATATTGCACAGAGCTGCAGGGCATATTATCCACATTATGTATCACATTACCAGGCGTCGTGGGTATGGAAAGATCCTTCCCAGGCTCCAATGCCTGTATGGCCGGGCATCATTGACGGAAAGCAATTCGGTCGTTCACAGCTTGAAGAATTCTATAAACCGTGGACAGAGCTGGTTGACAAGGGTGTCGGGGTTCACTGCGGCGAAGGAGGATGCTACAACAGGACTCCTCATCCTGTCTTCCTTGCATGGTTTGAGGACATACTCGATATTCTTACAAAGCATGACATAGGCTATGCACTCTGGAATTTCAGGGGTGATTTCGGTATACTCGATTCACGCAGGGCCGACATTGAATATGCCGACTGGTATGGTCATAAGCTCGACAGCAGGCTTCTGGAGCTGCTGAAGAAATATTAGAGAGTCATTAAGTCATTCTGATAAGACAGGAGTTATGGCGGATGGGGCTCTGGCAAAAATTTTAGTTGCCATTTAATAAGCATCTTAGAATTCTTTTGTGGCGCGTTGCGGGAATGACCGGACATTCCATCAATACTATCCATAAAATCAATGAGTTATACAGAAGTTTGAGTTTAGTAGATTTTTCACTAAATTATCACAAAATACTACTTTGGTGGAATATTTAGTACTGAGGAAAGCTCAATGATTTTGACATAAACAATTGCTGATTATATCTGTTTTTATGCAACTTGTCCAAAATATAACTATATTTATGCAATTAAATATGTTTTTATGCAGAAGGGGTTAAATAAATAAAATATTTGGTATATGTATGAAAAACCAATAGGAAGTACATGGCTAAAACAGCACCATCAGCTTTCAAATATTAAATTATCTCATGAATCTTATCTTGGTACAAGATCAAAAGTTGAAATACTTCAGGATGGGACAATTATAGAAACCTACCAAAAGGCGCAATATAGTCTTAAAATAAATAGTCCTTTAAGCCATTTTGAGTTTGCTCTGAAATATGATGATGTTCAAATGAGCTTTTATCAGGCTGTTTTAAAATGTATCCCTAAAACAGATATTGTTGAATATATAAAATCTGTACCAAGCTCCAAGTATGCCAGAAAGATCGGATTTTGGTACGAATTCTTAACCGGGGAACGCCTTCCCATTAAAGACAGACCCAGCATTAATTATGTAGATTTAATAGACCAAAAACGTTATTTTACAGGTGTTCTTATCAAGAATACCAGGTGGCGAATAAACAATAATTTATTAGGGGATGTAGGTTTTTGTCCTACTATAAAAAAAACGG
>JALONU010000183.1 GCA_025454775.1 Bacteroidales bacterium
ATTGCCCGGTGGGGATCGTTATGGATCTTTAGGATTCTCCGTAGCCTGCCGGGATCACTCTTTCAGCCATTTTTCGGCGAAAGACGCATGTACAATGTTCTTCACCGGAGTCTGGCCTTCCGGTCCCGCAACCTGGTTTGTATATGTAAGGTGAATACGCCCGTCATGCCCCTGGATAATGGCCGGGTAATGCCCCCTGGTTTCACTGCCAGGTTTGCCGTCCACAACTGTTTTACGGAATGGCCAGGTTTTCCCTTCGTCCTCTGAAAGCCATACGGAAAGCCTGTGTCTTCCTTCCTCAACATCGTTGACCGTGCTCCATGTCACGCCTTCATCGGTGGAAACGCTGAGCATAAGCCTCTGCGGCGGAGGACCATTGTCGCGCATCCAGGCAACTATTGTGTTGTCCTTCGCACGGGCAAGCGCCGGCTGGACATTCCCGCCGCCAACTACAGGTTCGCTGAAATGCCAGGTACGACCGAAATTGTCTGTTATTGCCATAAGGCTGAAATCAAAGCCGTCAGAATAAAGAGGAAGAATTATTCTGTCGCCTGTGATGAGTGGTTTGTTCCTCGTCTGCCACCCAATCCTGCGCATAAGCGGATAGCCTACCCTGGCCCTGACCTTATTCCCTTTATCATCGAAGTCAGAACCGTTGCTTACCAGGTCAAGGCCCCTGGCCCTGTGGAGCATCTGTCCGGTTGCTGCCTCCCACATTCCTTCTGATATTGTTCCGCTGCCGTCTTCCCTGATATACCCGTCGGCGATGAGGCTCTGGCGGTATTCTCCAAGCTTCCTTTCAAGGGTTTTAACAAACTCATCGTTGCGGTTTATGCCTTCAGGCACAGATCCGCCGGCTTTCACGTGGATCATATCCTGCCATTCCCAGTCCGGGGCTGTGTTCTTTTTCGTGTAGTCGACGCATATCCTGTACTTCAGAACGGAAGACTCCCACTGGTATGCAAGCACGGTATACCATACCAGCCAAAGCTTCGAACGGGAGTCAATGAACAGGACGGGATTTATATCTGGGAAATCAGGGGTGTCGGCCATCACGAAAGGCTTGCACCAGTTCCCTGTGCTCCTGTTAAATCTGGATCCCATGATGGCAACATCGTCGGCAGTTCTCTCGCCGCTGCCCTGGAACCAGGCTGCAAGAAGGTCTCCCCCGGGAAGTTCAACTATTGTCGATCCGTGACAGTGCTGCAGCTGGAGCGGGAAAATACTTTCTGAAATAAAAGATCTTGCTTCCTCTTTATTTTTGTCACCGTCCGGTCCACGGGTACAAGCTATAGCAAGTAAGAGGACACAGAAGTAAAAAAGACTTGATAATCTGTTCATTGTGAATAAATTAACAATGTTTCTATCTCAAAGAACCGTTGTGATTTGCCATCCGCGTAACCGCGATGAAGAGAATCTGCGCCAGGTCTTCCATTATCTCAGGCTTTATAATATCCATGTTGTCCTTCGGCACATGATAATAATTTACTGAACCGTATGTTGAAATGCTGATAGAGGGAACTCCTGCCCTGAGAAACCTGGCAGCATCGAGTCTGGGTCTGCCCAGGTTTGAAAAAGAACTTGCCGACACCGGCCTGTGGACAAACTTGTTGTTAGCCTCTTCGAAGAAGGACCACAGAAAGGGGTAATCTTTCCCTGCAGCGGCGCTGATGGAATGTCCTATCCCCACACCGTCCATGTTCAGAAGAACACTTTTTGCCAGGGGCATGACCGGGTTTTCGAGATAGGCCTTTGAGCCAAGGAGAGCCTGCTCTTCCGATCCGAAAGCAAGAAAAATAACCGTTCTTTTCAACGGCATTTTATTTTGTGCCAGCGCTTTCGCAACACCCATCATCACGGCGACGGCAGATGCGTTATCGTTGGCTCCCGGGATGATCTCATAGCATCTTCCAAGGTGATCGAGATGGGCTCCGATTACTATAGCCTCACCGCTAAACCCGGGATCGCTTCCCTTTATCATTCCTATGATGTTGCTTCCCCTGCCATCGGGAAAGTGTTTCGTGGACATCTTTATGGTCACGGTCTTCTTAGTATTGAACGAACGCGGCTTGAGCGTTGAATTGATCTCCTTCAGAACAGCGCTGTGGTTCATACCGGTGCCGGAAAAAATATCCTTCACCGTCGAATCGCCGACATGCACATAGACAAAATTCTCAATATGGTCGTTGTTCGGGTTGGCTATGGGACCGTAATTATACAGCATCCCGATGGCTCCGTGTTTTACTGCATTGGCAAGCTTCTTCTGATGGAAGGAATGCTCATACCAGGGATTGAATTTTTCGGCTCCGGCTCCCGGGCTGACGGGCGCCTCCGGTTCTATCATGATTATCTTACCTTTTACATCAATTTTGGCATAGTCGTCATATCCCAGCTCCGGGGCTGTGATGCCATAACCAGCATAAACCACTTCGCCTGTTACCGTACCGTTTCCAGACGTCGATCCGGGCATATATTCGCTTACATATTTGTAATGTTTCTGAACCGTTCCTCCGTTCTTCTGTGTTACATGAAGCGACACTCCGCAATCGGGATATACCATCGTGTACGGAACTTTGAACCACTGGAACCATGTTCCGTTTTCTCCCCCGGGAACAAGACCCCATTCCGAGAATTGCCCGGCAAGCCATTCAGCGCAGGCCTGGTATCCTGCAGTCCCGGTTAGCCTGCCTTCATATTTATCATCACACTGTTCCTTTACATATTCCAGCAGATCGTGACTGGATATCGAATGCATCGCCCTCAGCAGCGCTGCTTCGTCAGTTTCCTGGGCCTGAACTGCAGCTGCCAGGAAAATGACCGGTAGTATCATCAGAACTTTTTTCATGAACATGTGTTTTAAAGTCTAAAAATATAATTATAAGGCTAATTATGAAAGAATCCGGTATAAGGAATCATATAGAATACCTCATTCGTGAAGATTTCATAAATTAGTAACCGTGGAACATAATTCATAACCATTAATACAGGATAATCATGAAAAAGATCAACCGGAGAACTTTCCTGGGAAACGGGGTTGCTGCAGCAGCGGTAGTGACTGCCGGAAAACCATTCGGGCTGGAGTCAGAAGAAAAAATGATGCCCCTGAAGAAAAACGAAAAAGATCCTTTCAATCCTGTTACCTATAACGCGATGCCTACCAGGTCGCTCGGAAAAACAGGATACAAGGTGGGAATATTCAGCCTCGGCGGACAGGCAACCCTGGAGATAAAAGGCAGGGAAGAGGAGTCGGAAAAGATCATCAACCGGGCTATAGACCTGGGGATCAATTATATCGACACTGCCGCCTCGTACGGACAGGGTGTGAGCCAGCTTAATATCGGCAGGGTGATGAAAACACGAAGGAACGAAGTATGGCTTTCCACAAAGACCCACGACCGCACATACGACGGATCGATGAGACTGCTGGAGGAGAGCCTTAAAAACCTTCAGACAGACCATATCGACACATGGCAGCTTCACAATGTACAGCGGCAGGACCAGGCAGACCAGATCTTCGGGCCGAATGGTGCTATTAAAGCACTCGAAAAAGCCAAAGCCGAAGGTATGGTAAGATACCTGGGAATTACCGGGCATTTTGAACCGCTGGTTCTGCTCGAGGCTATAAAGCGTTACCCTTTCGACTCGATACTGCTGGCAGTCAATGCTGCTGATATTCATTACCTGAGTTTCAGGAACTACCTTCTGCCGGAAGCCCAGAAACAGGGAATAGCCATTATAGGCATGAAAGTCACCACCCGCAGCAGGATCCTCTCTACATGGACTCCGCCGCCGCCGGAAGAGCAGACTGACGCCAGGCTCAGAACTTCAAAGCCGGGAACCATAACAATAAAGGAAGCCCTGACATACAACATGAGCCTGCCGGTCAGCACAACCATCATCGGTGTCGACAATATTGCTCAGCTTGAGGAAAATGTTAAGATCGCTTCCGGATTCACTCCCCTGAGCCAGTCTCAGATGGAGGAAATTGAAATAAAGACCCTGCCGGTCGTCAGGCAGGCGCTCTACTTCAGGAGGTGGGACCTGGGAGCATGATGAAGGTTTGTATCCGGGGATTTCCCGGGTGATCATTTTCTGACAAATATCTTTCCGCCGCCTCTTCCAAGGCAGTTGCCGATATGTGAAGCATGCTGAATGCCACCCCTTTTTAGTTCCGACAGTACTTCCTGTGTTTCGCTCCGGGGAACAGTGAAAAGCAGTCCGCCGGAAGTCTGCGCATCGAACAGGATTAGCTTCATAACGGAAGATACTCCTTCATCAAAGCTCACATGCCTTGAGAAATGGCTTTGATTGTTCAGTGTTCCTCCGGTTACTATTCCGGCAGCTGCCATGTTTGCCGTTTCACCAAAAACAGGTACCCCGGATGAAAATATTTCCGCATCCGTTTTGCTTGCCACTGTTACTTCGCTGAGGTGACCGAGAAGTCCGAAGCCGGTTACGTCGGTGCAGGCATGAACCTCATGACCGGACAGAATATCAGCTGTTTTCATATTGAGTTCCGACATCGACCGTATGATCTCCTCCCTGATATTCTCACCTGCAATTCCCCTCTTCATGGCAGTTGTCAGTATCCCTGTTCCGACAGGTTTTGTAAGTATGATGGCATCTCCTTCGCGTGCCCCGGAATTCGCCCATACCTTTTCAGGATGAACGGTTCCTGTCACCACCATGCCGAACTTTGGCTCCGGGTCGTCGACAGTATGGCCTCCGAGGATATATATTCCCGCCTCCCCTGCCTTGTCGGAAGCTCCCCGGAGTATCTCTTTCAGGACATCCATCGGCAGTCTGTTAGAGGGAAAGCCGACGATGTTGAGTGCAAAAAGAGGCTTCGCTCCCATCGCATAAATGTCGCTCAGCGCATTGGCAGCTGCAATCGACCCGAAATCATAGGGATCATCAACAATGGGGGTGAAAAAATCAACAGTCTGGACTATTGCCGTGGTATCATTTATTCTGTAAACTGCGGCATCGTCGGAAGTACGTGTATCTATCAGTATGTTGGGATCAACCGCAGCAGGGATGTCTTTCAGTATCTTTTCAAGCTCCTGGGGCCGCAGCTTGCAGGCGCATCCGAGGCCCTGGGTGAAACGGGTAAGCTTAATATCTCCGGATGAGATCCTGGTGTCCGCAAGTGGAGACTGACCAGCCGGTTTCAGGCGGGTTACAATGCCGGTGATGATCTCAGAGGCTCTTTTTATTTCGTCTTCAGTTGTATAACGACCGGTCGAAAACCTGATGGTTCCCATTGCGTAATCGGTTTCGAGTCCAATGGCTTTCAGCACCGGCGACACGTCTATTGAATCGGTGTGGCATGCTGCCCCGGCCGAGGCAGCTATCCCGTTCAGTTCCATTTCGTTAAGGATGACGTTGGCTTCCAGTCCTTTGAAACTGAGGCTCAGGGTGTTGGGCAAACGCAGATCCCTGTGTCCGTTGAGCCGGATCTCTGGCAGCTTTTCGAGCAGCTGATCGTGAAGCATGTCTCTCATCTTCCTGAAATGAGTAATATTTTTACTCATTTCCCGGAGGGCTGTTTCACAGGCCTTGCCGAGACCGCAAATCTCAGGAACGTTCTCTGTTCCGGCCCTCCTGTTCTGTTCATGATCGGCACCGTGGATCAGCTTTTCAAGAACGATCCCTTCGCGTACATATAAGGCTCCGATGCCTTTGGGGGCATACAGCTTATGTCCTGCTATCGACAGCAGGTCGATACCTGCTTTCCTGACATCTATGGGAACTTTACCGGCAGACTGGGCGGCATCCGTATGAAATGGAATGTTATGCCTGCGGGCGATAAGCGCTATCTCTTCGACGGGTTGTATTGTCCCGATCTCATTGTTTGCATGCATTACCGATATCAGGATTGTCTGTGGCTTTACAGCCTCCTCAACAAGTGAAGGATCCACCAGTCCCGTTTCATCAACAGGAATATAAGTAATGCTGAATCCTTTGCCTTCCAGGTACTTACACACTTCCGTGACGGCAGGATGTTCTATTGTGGTGGTGATAATATGCTTCCCGCGGTGTTCATTTGCGAAGGCGATGCCTTTGATGGCAAGGTTGTTTGATTCTGTCCCGCCGCTCGTGAATATAATTTCTCCAGGGCTGCAGTTAATAAGTTCAGCGACCTGTCTTCGTGCATTCTCAACAGCTTTTTTTGTTTCCGTTCCAAAGCTGTGCGAGCTCGAAGGATTTCCAAAATACTCATCCAGGTAAGGCTGCATAGCCCTGGCCACCTCCCTGTCGACGGGTGTTGTGGCGTTATAGTCAAGATAAATTCTCATCGAAGTAAAGTTAATAAATCCTTGCCTCCCTTGCTACCGCTGGCGCGGTCCCGATAACTATCGGGATGCAATCCGTGCC
>JALONU010000035.1 GCA_025454775.1 Bacteroidales bacterium
GTGTACGAACGTATGTCGCACCAGTATGAGAATGTCGTAGTACCTATTTCCGACGGAGTAAAAGTGTTCCAGGTGGTGACAAATCTCAAGGCAACTGCAGAATCGGAGGGAAGGGAGCTTGCAAAGTCGTATGAGAAAACAGTGGTGCTTGCAACCATCGACGATGCATGGAAGGAGCACCTGCGCGAAATGGACGAGCTCAAGCAGTCGGTACAGAATGCCACATATGAGCAGAAGGATCCGCTTCTTATCTATAAATTCGAATCATATGAGCTTTTCAAGACCATGCTGAACAAGGTCAATAAGGATGTTGTCAGCACACTTATGAAAGGCCACATCCCCACCCAGGATCCCGACCAGGTAAGAGAAGCACAGAGAAGAAGGCAGGTTGAGAATCTTAAAACGCAGAAAAGCGACTTCAGCCAGTACGGAAGCGGGGGAGGAGGAGGCCAGCAGGCTGAGAAGAGAACCGAACCTGTAAGAGTCGAGAAAAAAGTAGGAAGAAATGATCCCTGCCCCTGCGGCAGCGGAAAGAAATACAAAAACTGTCATGGTATGCACCAGCAATCATCTGCCGGCGCCTGATTCTATGAATTTCTGGATCCTTGTGTATACATTCTTGTTGACAGGCACCAGCGGAAGCCTCAGGTTGTTCTGACACAGGTTCATCAGGCTCATAAATGCTTTAATCCCTGAAGGATTGCCATCGGCAAAAAGGAGTTCTATAGCTTCCATGAACCTGAAATGTGTCTCGCGGGAAGATTTGAAATTATTCCTTAAGGCATTGTTAACCAGTTCACTGCATTCTAAAGGGTAGGCGTTCGCAAGCACTGAGATCACTCCCGATCCGCCTGCTGCTATTACAGGTATCGTCAGGGCGTCGTCGCCGGAGATAACAAGGAAGTTTTCAGGTTTTCCCTTTATGACCCTCATTATCTGCGAAAGATCGCCTGAAGCTTCCTTGATTCCAATAATGTTCTCGCATTCGTTTGCAAGCTCGAGGCAGGTGTCTGAACTTATGTTGCATGATGTCCTTCCCGGAACATTATAGATGATCACCGGAACGGGGCTGCAGGAGGAAATAGTCTTGAAATGCTGAAAAAGGCCTCTCTGGCTGGGCTTGTTGTAATACGGAGCCACAGAAAGTATTGCATCTACTCCCTCCATATCCAGCTCCCTTATGCTGTTGACCACTTCCTGGGTGTTGTTGCCCCCGATGCCGACTACCAGGGGTACGCGGTTGTCAATAGCTTCCTTCACATAGCACACCAGTGCGTGCTTCTCGTCCATGGTAAGGGTGGAAGCTTCCCCGGTCGTTCCCATGGCCACTATATAGTTGACGCCTCCTTTGATCACATGGTTTATAACCCGTCCGAAGGCTGTAAAGTCAATACTCGAATCATTCTTGAATGGTGTTATTACAGCAACACCTGTTCCCCTGAATCTTTTCATTATTTTACTGATTGTCTGCTTTAGAGGTTAAGCCGGAATTGATCATCTCGAGATAATGGATTATCTGATCAAGGTAATGATCAGCCTGGACAGGCTTTTTAATCTCCATCATCAGGTCGAAGGTTGCAGAATCGGTCTCTGATCCGAATAATCCGACCTTGAATACTGCAGCCGACAGAGCAGTGATAAACACTAATGGAAATATATGGTCGAAGTTCATGTCGATCAGAATATCGAAACCTGTTCTCGTGAATACGTCGGCTTCCGTTGATTTCGGGATATGTAAGAAACTCAGTTCATTCCTTCTTATGATTGAAAGGAACCTTATTGCAGTGTATTTGACGGGCAATTCCTTTCCGCCGTAATATCCCAGTATCTTGACATCTATTCCCCTTTCGCCCATTTGCTGGTGGAACTTTGAGAGAGTAGAAAAATCCTCAGTCCTGGAAGCGTCCCATACTATTCCTATCTTCCTTACCTTATTCATTCCGGAATATCCGGTATTTCTCCTTGTCCTTGATTTCCGTTTTTCAAGGATCGAGTTTCCAAGTCTGAGCCTTACGCTCCTGAAGAGTTCCATATTGCAAACCTAATAGTTTTTTGGTTATTCCGACCAGGAGTAAATTTATTCTTCACCGGTAAGCTCAAGAAATTCTTTCTCGCTGATGAGGGGTATTCCGAGATTAGCGGCCTTCTCTTTCTTTGCAGGCCCCATGTTATCACCTGCAAGAATGAATGTTGTACTTCCCGAAATGGATCCGGCATTTTTTCCTCCGTGCTTCTCGATGATCGCCTTGTAATCATCACGGCTGTGCTTTTCAAAAACTCCGGAGATCACGATGGTCTTACCCTTCAGCCTGTCAGTCTCGGGTCCTTTTCTCTCTTCTTCCCTGAAGTTGAGTCCGTATTTCCTGAGCCTTTCTATGATGATTATATTGTCGTTGTCGGCAAAGAATGAGACAATGCTTGAAGCTATTTTCGGCCCTATCTCATTGATCGCTGTCAGCGTTTCAATATCGGCCTTTATCAGCCCGTCAACCGACCTGAATTCAGATGCAATTGTTTTTGCTGTTGTTTCCCCAACATGCCTGATGCCAATGGCGTAGAGCACACGGTTATACGGTACTGACAGTGAGTTCTTTATACTGCTTATAATATTTGAAGCCGACTTTTCACCCATTCTTTCCAGAGGGACGAGCTGTTCCGCAGTCAGCTCATACAGGTCAGCATAGTTCCTGATAAGATTCCTGCTGAAAAGGAGGTCAACGGTTTCCTCGCCGATACCTTCTATGTTCATGGCTTTCCTGCTTATGAAGTGCTCTATCCTTCCTTTTAGCTGGGGCGGGCAATGAAGGTAGTTGGGGCAGTAATGATTTGCCTCACCTTCATTCCTTACAAGAGGGGTACCGCATTCAGGGCAGCTGGTGATAAATTCTATTTCCCTGCTTTCTTCGTTTCTTGAGTTGTGATCGACTCCGACTATCTTGGGTATTATCTCACCTCCTTTTTCGACATAGACCATATCGTTGAGATGCAGACCCAGAAGGGCTATCTGGTCTTCATTATGCAGTGTGGCTCTCTTTACTGTAGAGCCTGCGAGGAAGACCGGCTCGAGGTTCGCGACAGGAGTTACAGCTCCGGTCCTTCCAACCTGGAAGGAAATATGCAGCAGCCTTGTAAGCGCCTGTTCTGCCTTGTATTTGTAGGAAATCGCCCAGCGGGGCGATTTGGCTGTGAAACCGAGCTCCTCCTGCAGTGCCAGGTCGTTCACCTTTACCACTACTCCGTCGATGTCGAAGGGAAGATTCTTCCGCCCTGTTTCCCATGTGTCGATGAACTCCATAACCTCGTTGATATTCCTGCATAGCCTGATGCTGTCCGGCACCATGAACCCCCATTCCCTGGCTTTGGCCATGTTTTCATAATGGGTGCCGTGAGGCAGGTCCTCTGCAAGGAGGTAGTAGAACATGCAATCCAGTCCCCTCGAGGCAACAAGCCTTGGATCAAGAAGCTTCAGAGTACCTGCAGCTGCATTTCGCGGATTGGCGAAGAGCGCAAGTCCGGTTTCTGATCTCTCTTCATTGAGCCTGTTGAATATACCCCTGGGCATAAGGATCTCCCCCCTGACAACAAATTCAGGAGGAATGTCTTTTGCATTGATTTTCAGCGGGATACTTTTTATTGTCTTGACGTTCGACGTAACGTCGTCCCCTCTGGTTCCGTCACCCCTGGTAAGGGCTCTGAACATCCTTCCCTCCTTATAGGTTATGCTGATAGAAGCTCCGTCATATTTGAGTTCACAGACATATTCGACGGGGGAGCCTGTTGCTTTTTCTATTCTGAAGTTAAACTCTCCAAGCTCTTCCCTGCTGTAGGTATTACCCAGGGAAAGCATTGGGTACTGGTGTTCATATTGCCTGAATTCCCTTGTTATATCGCTCCCGACTCTCCGCGTGGGAGAATCATCGGTGGCAAGTTCAGGGAATTTCTTTTCAAGAGTACCAAGCTCGTTGAGAAGAAGATCGTACTCAAAATCGGATATTGTCGGACTGTTAAGCAGATAGTAATTCCGGTTATGTTCCTCAATTTCTTCCTTTAGCTTCCGGATCCGCTCCCTTGCTTCTGATTGTTTCATCTGGTCTTGCTGATATTGCCGGTATGATCATGTCAGCTCCATACGCCGGGAATGGAATTCCCGCACTTGCTGCATTTCCGGTCCCTGATTGAATTGTACGTGACTGAGAATCCGATCCTCGACACCAGCACAGTTCCGCACGAAGGACACTTTGTGTCTGAGACCTCACTGCCCGGGACATTCCCGGTATATACATATTTTATTCCCTCGCTGAGGGCTGTCTTCACAGCATTGTTCAGAACCGAAAGAGGAGTGGGAGGGAGTTGCTGAAGCTTGTGGGTCGGATGGAACCTGCTGAAATGGAGCGGGACATCCCTGAATCCGTTCCCGCTGAGCCATTTGCACATTCTGGCCGTCTCCTCGGCATTATCGGTCCATCCCGGCACCATCAGGTTGGTTATCTCAAGCCAGATTCCGGCATCGCGGTAGACCTTCAGTGAATCCAGTACAGGTTGAAGCTTACCCCCTGAAAGTTTCAGGTATGTTGTATCGTTGAAGCATTTCAGGTCGATGTTTGCGGCATCGATCACGGTACAGAGCTTTTTAAGAGGTTCCGGATTAATGTAACCGTTCGATTTCACGATATTTTTAACTCCCTTCTCCCTGGCTATTAATGCGGTGTCGAAGACATACTCGAAGAATGTCATTGGCTCGGAGTAGGTGTAGGCTATCGACCTTGAATTATTTTTAAGTGCTTCATTTACAACTTTATCCGGCATAAGATCGAAATTCCTGGTCTTGTCGGGACCAGTCTGCGAGATGGTCCAGTTCTGGCAGTTCAGGCAGACCAGGTTGCATCCGGCTGTAGCAATTGAGAAGGCGCGTGATCCGGGGAAAAAATGGTACAACGGTTTTTTTTCCACAGGATCAATGTTCACGGAACATGGATTGCCGTAAGCCATGGTATAAAGCTTTGAATCATGAACGATCCTGTTGTTGCATTGGCTCAGTTCCCCTTCCTTCAGAACACATTCGTTCGGGCAGATCCTGCACATGATGCCCCTTGGCGTTTCTTCCTGGTACATTGCCAGCTTCCTGTACTTCTGCTGTTCCCAGGTACTTAACGTGCCGGTGAATGCTATACGAGGCAGGCAGACAGCACCTGCTGAAACTGCAAGGCATTTCTTCAGGAAATCTCGTTTTGTGATATTTGCAGAACTGCGGTTCACCGTATCTTATTGCAGAAATAAAACTAATACTATTTGCCTTTTGTTCCAAAAATAATACCTGCAAAGATCAGCAGCGAAAGAAGAATTATGGAATTCCTGATACCGAATGCAGGCACCGCAACGCCTGAGAGGATTATAAAGCCCAGTGCCGATCCCGCCAGGTCAGCACTGTAAGTGGCTCCGGCACCTTCCTTCTGCAGTGTTCCGGTTGTGAGTTCCCTGAATATGTTCCCGGTGATGAAGGATGGGACAGCCGTTGTAAGCATTATTACAAGAACAGGAATAAATGTTCCTCTTCCTGTGTGGATAAGGCTGAAGGACAATCCAATCGCAAGATAAACGAAGGCCAGGAAAAGCACCTTCATTCTGAATCCTGTTCTTCCGGGGAAGAGAGTTCCCGTTCCTGCTCCTGCAGCAAGGCCCGTCATTACCACAGCAATAATCAGCCCTGTTAACTGGTACATATTACCTGCAGCCATCTGGATCATCAGCAGGGCAATAATTTCAAATCCGGCCAGTGCCGATGCGCTGAAATACATCAGCATGTTGCTTCTTTTTACTGCAATAACGGGAATGACAAAAGCGGCAATTATCAGAAGAATAGCCGGCAGCTTCTCATTGAGGTCCCTGCTGAAACTATATTCCTGGAAATGCAGACAGGCTACAGGGAATGCTGTAGTGTTCTTTCTTACCTCTTTTCTGAACAGTGATCTTATTTCGTCGCTCTTGTTTCTGATGAGGTCGTCGGATAGGAATGCCTGATTTACATAGTGATTGACAATGCCCCTTCTTTCAGCCAGCGAGCCGAACGCAACCGACAAAGGCTCGTCAGAGGCAATCAAGTAGAGCTTATTGCCCGCTACCGGTTCCACATACCTGAAAACCGCTGACAGGCTGTTGAAGACAGAAGAATATAGGTTCACCGATTCGTCGTTGAAATAATTGTCGTTCGGACCCGGGGAACAGATAAACACACCTTCACTGCTGAGCCTGCTTCTTGCTTTCCTGAAAAACTCGTATGTGTAGTACCTGTTAAGTGAAAGTGTCGACGGAGGAGGCAGCAGCATTATAATTGCATCATAGCTTCCCTCGGACCTGGTGATATAACTGTATGCATCCCTGTATACGGATCTCAGCCTTACGTATGCTGCACTGTCATTCGTACTGTAAAAGCCGGCCAGACCGGGATCAGATTCCACATAAACAACTTCGGAAACGTTATATTTTGATATCTCCCTCAGGTGCGAAAGCGGAGAACCGGAAAGCAGAAGAACTCTGTCATGCTTCTCCCTCTGGAGCATCGCATAATGTACGTTCTCCTCGCATTCCATGGCATCGTTGGTGTAAGTGAGAAGCCGCTGGTTGTAATAAATGCTTTCCTCTCCTGAATAGTCTGCCCTGGTTATATTGCCGTATGGCGTATCTTTCGTTTCTGTTATTTTCACTGCAGGAAGAAGGATCTGCCTGAACAGTTTGTCCGTATCAGCAATAATCACCAGGGAGATAAGCAGCAGAAAAAATGTTTTCACCGCCAGTGACGGTGCTTTTCCTTTTATAACATATGTCAGAAAAAAATAGGCGATGTAAAGAATCACCGTCATCAGAAGCAGTTCCCATGTGTTCAGGATACCCGACGTGAGAATGGTTATGATTACTCCGGCGGCTATTCCTCCTGTGGTTTCCACTGAGAATGATCTTCCCGGAACAGATCCATCAGAGTCCCTTGCTGCGTTCATGAGTTTGACAAATGCAAATCCCGACAGCAGGCATACAGGTGTAAGGAGGATCAGGGTAAGGATAAGAGTCTCAAGTATGGACGGGATCTCTCCGGCACTCAGAAAAAGTCTTGCCAGGAGTAAAAACAATGCGGAAGATGCTATTGGTCCTGCAGCGAAAAGCATATTGATCCTCCGGAGGTCGTTCAGCCCCGACCTGCCTGCAAGAGCAGCTCCTGCCGATGATAATATCAGCCACGAGCCCAGGAAAGTACCTCCTGCGAGCTCATATCCGCCGGCTGTGTTCATGATCTCCCTCATGAGCAGGATCTGGACGGAAGTACTGGTAAAACCAATCATAAAAAGGTTGACGCCCGGATCAGCCCGGTCACTTACCGTATGACCATTACCGGCCGGTTCATCCGGACCCCTCCTGAAAAGACCTCCGAAATATGGAAGGTGCCGCAGAAAATGAAAAATCCCTGTAATACCCAGTACTACACCAGCCTCGACATGCCACTTTTTTAGAAAGCCTGTGAGGCCTGTTTCCAGTTGAATGTGTTGCTGAAGGGCCATGAATATTCCTGCAAGTGCGGTATACAGGAATGTGACGGCAAGAACCGTGTTCCAGATCTTCCTGTGGAATGATTGTGAAAAGATACCGGTCCTGAAGAACGAATAACTAATCAGGTAGAGGAGGATTGTAACTATGATCGTTCCTGTGACATGATACATGGTTATTTCCCCTTTTCTTCAAGAACCAGGCCTTCATAAATAAATATCTCCGCATTCTTCCAACCGTCCCAGCCGATCCCGGCCTTATCCCTTGATGTGTAGCCGAGGAACTCTTCCACGGTCCATCCGTATTCTGTTGCCACCTGGGGGAGCATGGTTCCTGCCCTGAGGTCCTTTTTAATATAGATCCCGTGCCTGCCCAGCTTTATCTCCTTTATGTCGCTTATCTTCCTCATCGGGCCGAGAACAGTGATCTCAACTTCGGTTTTTTCGTACTCGCTTTTTGTAAGTACCGGGAAGCGGGGATCCTCGAAGGCTGAAGATATTGCCGATTCACCTATAACTCTGTAGAGCGGTTTGTCTGTAACAAACCTGCCGATGCATCCTCTAAGGACACCATCTATCTTCAGTGTGACAAATGCTCCGTACGGCTTTTTCAATGAAGCTGTCATTTTTGACTCGTCTGGTGAGTAGCGCTTTGCTTCATAGAGCATCGACATGATGCTCCTGCGGGCTATGTCAAACAGCATCTCCCGTTCTGTTTCCGTAAAGCTGAATTCCTCTCCTTCATTTCCTCTTTTTTCCCTTTTATCCGCATTTTCGTCGAGGACTATTGCATGATATCCGACCACTTCGTCCTTGCTTCCATACTGTGAATCACCGGAATTGCAGTAATCAATCCTCCTGAATTCGAGGTTTTCCTGTCCCTCAGCCAGCTCGAGCAGCGTTAATCCTGCCGTCCATCCGCACATGCTTGTTGCCAGCCCCCCTATATTCTGAAGGGAGTTTTTCCTGAGAGCAGACAGAAAGACTGAAGGATCGCCCGAAACCAGCGCCTCAGCTGTGGCGTTGTCGACCATCTTTCCGTCTTCGTATGAAGGATAATGCGAAAAATCGCTGCTTATCACGAAAAGATTGTCACCGGTGAAATACTGACGAAGCGCTTCAGCTATCTTTTTTATGGTTGAGCTGCTGCTTGTGCCGATTATTATCGGTACGATGCTGGGCGCAGATGTATAATAATACTGGATCAGGGGTATCTGAACCTCGAGGCAATGATCCTGGATATGGGCTGAGGTGGGGTAATCGAATACCTTAAAGTCCTTTTTGAGCTCATCTGCTATCCCGCGGTTTACGTGTATTTTTCCGAGAGGGGTTACGAAGTCTCCTGTATTGTATACAGAGGCTCCTTCAAATGCCATCACGTGGCTTGATCCTATCAGGAAAATATTCTTGTATCCGGCATCCCTGGGTGTGGCGGAAAAGGCAGAAGCAGCTATCCTGCCTGAAAAGACATATCCTGCATGCGGTGCTATTATTGCCCTCGCATGGTTTACTCCTTCAGGTTTCCTGCAGTCTGCAAAAAGCTTCTGGATGTCACGTCTCAGGGTTTCCCTGTCGGAGCTATAGAATCGGCCTGCTGCAACAGGCTGCCTGTCAACCGTTTTGGATTGAGAATTCAGTTCCATGATACTACAGATTGATAGCAATAATAATAAACCTGTCTTCATTGAAATGGGGCAGATTTCGGAGTAATAAAGTTACTCCAAAAAATTGAAGAGAGGATAAAAAAACACTTTTGACTGTATATTTTGTGATATGATCCGGGGATTCTTCGCTTCACTTCGTTGAAGCTCAGAATCTCCTTAATCAGGAGTAGACTAATGATAAAAATAGTGATTGGCCGGTATCAGATCAGGACCATTGTTTCCTTAAGGATCTCCCCGTTTGCATTTGTCCCGTACAGCTTGATGCCCAGGTTGATGTTTGGAGTGCCCACAACATCCATTACAGGTCCAAGGGCTTCCTTGATATCCTCAGTTTCCATCGAATCAAATTCCTCGATGTCGAAATACAGGTGAATAAAGAGAGATCTGTCCTGGTCGTCGATGGAGCAGAGGGCTTTGACGATCTTTGCAACCCAGATTACCGATGCTGTGTTGAAGTATTCTATGTTCAGCCGGAGGTTTGTTGTCTGCCTTGGGTTCTTAACGTACTCATGAGTCCACTTTAACAGATCATCATAGATCTTGGCAGGATTCTCGGGGATCGACTTGCCGGCAAGGATCAGCTCGCCGGTAATATGATTGAAGTCAACCTGGGGTGTTTTTGGCGTTGGTTCAATAAAAACATTTGTAAGTTCCATTCTTTGTCCCCTGTAAGTCGTTATTAGTAACAAACCTGTATCAAAAATATAATAACTTTTTAAGAGTCTTAATACGATTTATCAAAAAGAAAACTCATGTTGTCAAATTTTTTCAACAGTTGGAAGAAAGGGATCAGACATATTCAGGACTATCGGGACTGCCTTTTTGGTTGCACCAATGCAAGTCAATTTTGAAAATGTTATCTTTGCCGCGAAATTGTCAGAATTGATGGAGAAGATACTCAAAAGGGTGGTCGGGGAATCTGTTAAAGCATTGTATAGCAGCGATGTAAGTGATGACCTTATACAGATACAGGAAACCCGCAGGGATTTCATGGGCGACTTTACCGTCGTAGTTTTCCCTCTTTTGCGGTTCTCGAAAAATACTCCGGAGAAGACCGGGGAAATGATCGGGAACCATATTTTATTAACATTCCCCGCAGTATCAGCCTTCAACGTGATCAAGGGATTTCTCAATCTGGAGATATCTGAAAAATGGTGGAAGAACTTCTTTGCAGGGATGGCCGTCAGCCCCGACCTTTTTGCAGGGTGCCGGATACAGAACCCGGAAACGATCCTGGTCGAGTATTCATCACCAAATACAAACAAGCCCCTGCACCTCGGACATATCAGGAATAACCTGCTGGGTTTCTCTCTTTACAGGATACTATCGGTCTGCGGACACAGGGTGATCAAGACCAATATTGTCAACGACAGGGGTATCCACATCTGCAAGTCCATGCTTGCCTGGCAGAAGTTCGGAAACGGTGAAACGCCAGGGTCGTCAGGGATGAAGGGAGATCACCTGGTTGGCAAATACTATGTGCTCTTTGAGATGGAGAACAGGAAGCAAATGGAAGAGCTTCTTAAGCAGGGTATAGAAGAGGATGAAGCCAGGAACTCCACTCCAATGATGAGGGAAGCAAGAGAAATGCTGCTGAAATGGGAATCAGGCGACGAAACTGTGATGCGCCTGTGGGAAATGATGAACTCATGGGTATATGCAGGATTCGATGAAACGTACAGGCTCCTCGGTGTCGACTTCGACAAGATTTATTATGAGTCGGAAACTTACAAGGAAGGCCGCCGGCTGGTAATCGAAGCTCTTGAGAAAAATATCCTGTACAGGCACAGCGACAGCTCGGTATGGGTTGACCTGAGCTCCGAGGGTCTTGACCAGAAACTTCTTCTACGGTCCGACAGTACTGCCGTATACATGACGCAGGACCTTGGAACGGCAGTGCTTCGGCAAAATGAATACGGGTTCAGCCGCTGCCTCTATGTTGTGGGTAACGAGCAGAATTATCATTTCCAGGTGCTGAAGGCTGTATTGAAGAAAATGGGTTACTCCTGGTCCGACGGGCTTTATCATTTTTCATACGGAATGGTCGAGCTCCCGGAAGGAAAAATGAAATCACGCGAAGGAAAAGTAGTTGACGCCGATGACCTTGTTGCTGAGATGAAGGATACGGCAAGGGAAGTATCCATGGAACTGGGAAAACTGTCGGAATTTACCGGTGATGAAAAGGAAACGATCTTCATGAAGATAGGCCTGGGAGCCCTGAAATACTTCATCCTGAAGGTTGATCCCAGGAAAAACATGACGTTCAATCCTTCCGAATCCATTGATTTCAACGGAAACACAGGTCCCTTCATCCAGTATACCTATGCAAGGATAAGATCAGTATTCAGGAAAGCTTCGGAGACGGGCACAGGATATGATATTAATCTTATTGCTTCAGCAAAAGCAGGGGAGAAGGAGATAGCGCTCATCAGGCTTCTCCGTAAGTTCTCCCTGACCGTTTCGGAAGCGGCAGCACTATACAGCCCCGCACTGGTGGCCAATTACTGCTACGATCTGGCGAGGGAATACAACCAGTTTTACCACGATTTCACTATCCTGGGAGAGCCTGATCCTGCAGTCAGAAGCCTGAGGATGGCTCTTTCTGAGGTTTCCGGAAGGGTGCTGCTGAAAGGCATGTGGCTTCTGGGCATAGAGATGCCTGAAAGAATGTAGGGACAAGAGATAACATAACTTAAAAACATGTTTGAGAACTTAAGCGACCGCCTCGAGAGATCCTTCAGGATGCTGAAGGGACAGGGACGGATTACTGAGATAAATGTATCAGAAACCCTCAGGGAGGTAAGGAGGGCTCTGCTGGATGCCGATGTCAATTTCAGGATAGCCAAGCAGTTTACCGATAATGTTAAGGCTAAGGCCCTCGGGCAGGAGGTCCTTAAATCGGTCAACCCGTCGCAGATGATGGTGAAAATAGTCCACGATGAGCTTGCCGAGCTCATGGGAGGCGATAAGACCGACATAAACATTAAATTCAATCCTGCGGTTATACTTATAGCAGGTCTCCAGGGTTCCGGAAAGACAACTTTCAGCGGTAAGCTGGCCAAATGGATTAAAAGCAAAAGGGGTAAGAATCCGGTTCTCGTGGCGGGAGACGTATACAGGCCTGCCGCCATCGAACAGCTCAGGGTAATAGGAGCACAGGCAGAGGTACCAGTATATACTGAGGATGGGAATCTAAATCCTGTTCAGATTGCAAGAAATGCAGTCAGGGATGCAAAGCTTAAGGGTCACGACGTTGTGATAATAGACACGGCCGGCCGTCTGGCAGTCGATGAGGAGATGATGAAGGAGATTGCATCCATCAAGGATGCGGTTAATCCGCATGAGATACTTTTCGTGGTGGATTCGATGACCGGGCAGGATGCTGTCAATACAGCAAAGGAATTCAACGACCGGCTCGATTTTGATGGTGTCGTTCTGACAAAGCTCGACGGAGATACCAGAGGCGGAGCAGCGCTTTCGATTCGATCCGTGGTCAGCAAGCCAATTAAATTCGTGAGCACGGGGGAGAAACTCGACGCCATCGACATGTTCTACCCTGTGAGAATGGCCGACAGGATACTTGGCATGGGCGACATCGTCTCACTGGTAGAAAAGGCCCAGGAACAGTTTGATGCCGAAGAGGCAAGAAAACTGCAGAAAAGAATAGCAAAGGATCAGTTCGATTTCAACGATTTCATCTCACAGATACAGCAGATCAAAAAGATGGGTAATGTAAAGGACCTGATGTCGATGATACCAGGTGTGGGAAAAGCCGTCAGGGATCTTGAGATCGACGATAATGCATTCAGGGGGATCGAGGCTATTATCAGGAGCATGACCCCTGAAGAAAGATCACACCCTGGCATCCTGAATGGCAGCAGGAGGAAAAGAATTGCCAGCGGCAGCGGAACCTCCGTCCAGGAGGTGAACAAGCTTCTGAAACAGTTTGAGGAAACGAGGAAAATGATGAAGATGATGACCAAAAGCGGAAATGCCGCCCGGGTGATGGGAAGAAAATAATATTAAATATGCCTGTAATCATCGATGGTAAGAAGACCGCATCCGACATCCGGAAAGAAATTGCGGATGAGGTAAGTGCAATGAAGGACAGGGGTGCCAGGGTGCCCCATCTGGCTGCTATACTGGTTGGCGACAACCCGTCAAGCGTAAGCTATGTTACAAACAAGGTAAGGGACTGTGAAGAAGTTGGCTTTGAGTCAACACTCGTGCGGCTCGGCGATAATACCGGAGAGGATATCCTCATGGCCAGGATAGCCGCATTCAACCGCAACCCCGACATCGATGCTTTCATCGTGCAGCTTCCGCTCCCTTCTCATATTTCGGAGACAAGGGTAATCGAATCAATTGATCCTTCAAAGGATGCCGACGGTTTTCATCCCGTGAACCTGGGCCGGATGATGATAGGTCTGCCCTGCTTTCTCCCTGCAACACCTTACGGGATCGTGGAACTCATCAGGCGGTACAATATTGAAACCACCGGAAAGAGATGCATCGTTATAGGCAGAAGTAATATAGTCGGACGCCCCCTGAGCATTCTGCTTTCCCAGAAGGGTATCGATGCAACTGTCACGGTTGTCCACAGCAGGACAAAGGAAATGTCCTGCATAGTCCGGGAAGCAGATATTATCGTTGCAGCGATGGGATCGCCGGGTTTTGTTAAGGCAGATATGGTTAAGGAAGGAGCTGTGGTAATAGATGTTGGGACAACCAGGATACCTGCACCCGGAACAAAATCAGGGTTCAGGCTTGCAGGAGATGTGGATTTTGAAAATGTTGCGTCCAGGTGTTCATACATCACGCCAGTTCCCGGAGGAGTGGGGCCTATGACAAGAGTCTCCCTGCTGAGAAATACCATGGTTGCTGCAAAAAACAGGCGCTGAGCCTTCTCCCTGCTCAGTCCTCAAATGTTATACCCCTGAAATACAGGTCATATCCTCCTTTGCCTCCTGTTCTGTCGGAGGAGAACAGCAGTATGTGATTGGTATAATTGGGAAGCATGGCCAGCACCGGCCTGTATTCGTTCGATGGTGTATTTACATTCGGCCCGAAATTTTCCGGTGAACTCCATGTGCCGTTACTGTACGTGGAATAATACAGGTCGAATCCTCCCATTCCTCCCGGCCTGTCAGAAGCAAATACGATGATCGTTTTATATGCAAACGGGCATTTGTCGGCATACGCGCTGTTCAGGCTTTCGACAGGCGTTGCATCAGAAAGCGGGCTGTTCAGCCAGTTCTCTATAGTCATCTGCGCCGGCCTCTCCATGGCATATATGTCAAAATCGCCGTCGCGGTCGGAGGAGAAGAATGCCGTATCCTGGTTCAGGTCAAACGATATATATGCGTCGTTGTAGCTTGTGTTCAACAATGTTGCAGGATATGGACCATGTATGACAGGCATTGAGCTGATGATGGGTTGATTCTTCAAATAATAGAAGTCAAGGCCTTCTGGTCCGTTCTCGGAGGAGACCAGCATATATTCATAGCCGTCAACAGTGCTGAAGAAACGATACGGGCCGAAATCGTCACCGTCTGTATTGGCTGTGTTGAGAAGGGTTTGTATGAAACTATCGGAAGTAACACCGGCATTATAACCGAAACCGCCGGTCGTCTGATCCCATAGGAATTCCAGTCCGCCCTGTATAAGGTCGAAATGCGCTCCCATGCTGCCACGGTCGCTCGAAAAAATAAGGATAGTGCTTGTGAACAGCTGGTGAATATCCATGTTGTAGTCATTATACACGGAATTAAGATCCTCGATGTTTACGGTAACTGTGTCAGGAACAACGCCATACGGGAATTTTATCGGATTATCATCATCTTTGCATGAGTGAAGGGCCAATGCTGATATTACAAATGTAATAACAGGAAATAGCCTGAAAACCGTTGTCTTTTTCATGATTGACAGTAAGTCATTTAGGTATTAACGCAAAGGTATTAAAATTAGTATCAAATGAAAAACCGGGTGGGTGCCCGGTCTTTCTGAGGTAGAATTTAGGTTAATTCTAGGGTAATTGGGTATAGGGTAATTTAATCCGCTATTACATTTGAATAGATGAATAATTTCCCCCTGAGGTTGCGTTGAAACCTAAAAAAAGATCGAAAAAATATATAAATAGGTATATCGCATTGAAAGACAGGTGTTTAAAAATAACCAGGGTTGTTGATAATTGCTGCTGCCTTAAATCAGCCTTGTAAAAATTAGTGTTATTTTTGTCCTGATACGAATCGGCTATGGAAGAGGAAAAGTATGGAATGTCCTTTGAGGACGAGGTGAAGCATGCGGTTCAGAAGTTCGAAAGAATGAAAACGAATAACGAAAGTTATTTCTTCGACGTCAATGAATTCGAATCGATAATCGATTATTATATAGAAAGCAATAACTCTGCAAGAGCCTATGAGGCTGCAGCCCTGGCTACAAAGCAGCATCCCAATTCAGTATCTATACAGCTGCGGAAGGCCAGGGTCCTTCTCGACAAGGGACGAGCTGTTGAAACCCTCAGGATACTTAAGAAGCTCGAAAGCATTGAACCTGGCAACCACGAGATATACGTTGCCAAAGGAACAGCAATGGGTATGCTCGGCGATATCCAGGGAGCCAGGAAGATGTTCGATTATGCCCTTACTCTCGATTCTGAAGAACCATCAAATATCCTGTTCTCAATAGTGTCGGTGCTCCAGAACCTTAACTATTATGAACAGCTGATACCATACCTCAGGCAGCTTATCGGGATGGAACCCGATTATAAATCCCATCTTTACGACCTGGCCTATGCCTACGAGAAGACAGAGGACTTCCCTAACAGTATCGCCTGCTACCAGAAATACCTCGAAGAAGATCCATTCTCCGACAGTGCCTGGTACAACCTTGGGATCATTTACAACAAGCTCGACCAGCCTGAAAAGGCGCTGGAAGCCTACGACTTTGCCCTGGCCATAAATGCCCAGAATTCATTCGCCCTGTTCAACAAGGGAAATATTCTCAGCAACCTCGAACGTTACAGCGAAGCTATACCGGTCTATCACGAGTACCTCGAAAATGAACCGGAGAATTTTGAGGCGATGAACTACCTGGGAGAATGCTATGAA
Source organism: Bacteroidales bacterium (assembly GCA_025454775.1). GTDB lineage: Bacteria > Bacteroidota > Bacteroidia > Bacteroidales > VadinHA17 > LD21. The sequence continues at coordinate 16,306 of JALONU010000035.1, forward strand.
AAAACCGGTGACTACAGCCTGGCAAAGAAATACTACAATGAGTCCATTGAGCTCGCACCGGAATATGCAGAACCATGGTTCGGGATAGGCATCCTGGAACTTAATGCGGGTAATCCGTCTGACAGCCTCATTTTCTTCAGAAAAGCCGTCAGGCTCGACGATGAAAGCCCGGAGTACTGGTTCCTTCTCGGTAAAGCCCACTATGCGCTCGGCGAGATAAAAGACTCACTGGCATGCTTCCGCGAAGCCCTGAAACTCGACCCTTATTATGATGAGGTCTGGTTCGACCTCGGAAGGATCATTCGCATGGAAAACCTCACATCCCGGGCTGTCTCCTACCTGGAGAACGCTTATAAGGCAACCGGCGATGTCCCCGGCATAAACTACCTTCTGGCTTCCTTCTGTCTTCAGAACGGAAATCCAGAACGGGCTTACGACCACCTGTCTCTTGCCGTCGAGATAGACCGTGAACTTTTCAATGATTTCAGGGAATTCTTCCCGGAATCGCTGATGACAAAAAAATTCATCAGGCTCCTGAAATCAAACAACCTCCTCTGACAGACTTAAATCAACAACCAAATAATTATGAAAAGAATAATTCCTTTTCTGCCTGACCGTCCGTCAAAACCCAGGAATACAGGTCTAACAATGGTTATGGATAAAGGATTGAGCCTCAGGGAAGCAGAGGATTTCATGTCAGTCGGGAGCAAATATACCGATTTCGTGAAGCTCGGTTTCGGAACCGCAATGATAACACCCGGCGTAGGGAAGAAAATAACAGCATACAGGAAAGCCGGAGTGATACCCTATTTCGGAGGCACTCTTTTCGAAGCCTTCATCATAAGGGATATGTTCAGGGAATTTGTCAGGCTTCTCGACAAGTATAAGATCGACCTTGTGGAGATATCCGACGGATCCTATGATATGGAACCGGCAAGGAAGCTGGAATATATCCGTAAGCTTTCAAGGCACCGTACAGTCATATCCGAAGTAGGCTCCAAGAAAAAGGAGGTTGTCTACACACCCGACCAGTGGGTGGCAATGATGAAAGCAGAACTCGATGCCGGATCGGTAAAGGTTATCGCCGAAGCCAGGGAATCGGGAACCACCGGTATCTACAACGAGGATGGATCAATCAACAATAACATTATTAAAGCTATCTCGGAACATGTAAAGCTTGACAATGTAATCTGGGAAGCACCTCTGAAATCCCAGCAGGCCTGGTTCATAAAGCACTTCGGATCAAATGTGAACCTCGGGAACATTGCTCCAAATGAGATAATACCCCTTGAAACACTAAGACTGGGACTACGGGGTGACACTTTCTTCCAGTTCCTTCCAGACGACCTCCGGGAAAAGTGAGAAGATTCGGTCTGATAGGATATCCTCTCGGGCATTCATTCTCCCGGACGTACTTTTCCGAGAAATTCCAGCGTGAGAAGATTTCCGGTTGTACGTATGAGAATTTCCCTATCAGGTCGATTGATGAATTTCCTGACCTGCTCCGGAGAAATCCTGACCTTGCAGGACTGAACGTAACCATCCCCTATAAAACGGAGATCCTTAAATATGTGAATATTACGGAAGACTCAGTCGACCAGATCGGAGCTGCCAACGTTCTCAAGATCAAAAGGGAATACGGAAAAACCTACGTCTCTGCATTTAACAGCGACGTCAACGGTATCAGGGACTCCCTCGTGCCATGCACCCGGGGTGGAAAAGCATCAAGAGTGTTGATCCTCGGTACGGGTGGAAGCAGCAAAGCCGTCGACTGGACAGTCAGGAGAATGGGTTGTGAAACCATCCTTGTCTCCAGGTCACGACATCAGGGAATCCTTACATATGAGGACCTTACCCCTGAACTGGTTGCCAGCGTGCAGCTTATCGTAAACACAACACCTCTAGGCATGTTCCCTGATATTGATACAAAGCCTCCCATAAATTACGATCATCTAACAGGAAACCATATACTTTTCGACCTCGTCTATAATCCCGAGATGACAGCATTTCTTAAGACGGGGAAGGAGAGGGGCTGCAAAATCATTACCGGGATGAAGATGCTCCGGTCGCAGGCTGACAGGTCGTGGGAAATATGGAATGAGGATCAGCCCTGATGCTTAACCGGCTGCTTTCTAAGCTCCGTAGCTGAAATTCTTAATGAATTCAAGGAGAAATCCTGCAAATCCTGTCAGGATGATCCCCAATACGCAGACAATAAGCCCGAGCCTGGCAGCCGGGTCGCTCCTGAAATATGAAACCTGAGGTTTGTCTTCTCCCGTTGTGAATATCGTCCGTATTACGGTAAGGTATGCATAGAGCGAGATCAGAAGGTTTGGTGCAATAGTAAGCAGGAGAAAGAAGAAACCTTTTTCGGCAACGGCTGTGAATACAAGGAGTTTTCCGAAGAATCCGGCAAGGGGAGGTATTCCCGCCAGGGACAGGAATGCCACGGTCAAAACAAGACTTATCAGAGGATTGCTTTTGTAAAGGCCTCTGAGATCTTCAATTTTACTGCTGCCTGAATGCTCAGTGATTATTGCCGCTGAGCCTGTTACCGCCAGTGTGGAGAACGCAAACGTTATGTAGTAGAATATTACAGCTGCCATACCTGCCTGGCTTCTTCCGATTATCCCTATAATAATGTAACCGGCCTGTGCCATTGATGTCCATGCAAGGAACCTCAACAGTGATTTCTGCCACAGAGATACCAGGTTGGAAACTGTGACTGTGACCACCGCCATTATGAACAGGGTTTTCTGCCAGATTTCAGGAATTGAAGGGAACAGGCTGTATATCAAGACATTCAGCATCAGGATGGCTGTACCTGTGCTTATAACAAGGATAAAAGATGCTGCAGATATTTGTGAGTCATCAATGATATCACTCCTCATGAAATGAAAGGGTACTATCGATATTTTATATGCCATCCCTGCCATGAAGAAGAAGAAACCCAGAACCTGAACGGTGCTGCCCATATGAATTCTGATAAGTTCCGAGTAGTACAAGGTACCGCAGGCACCATATATAAGGGAAAAACCAAACATCATCAGCGCTGATGCCAGCATCCCGTGGATGAGTATCCTGAAACCTGAGCCCGTTCTCCTGAAAGTATCACTGCCCATTGCCGCCATACCCGCCAGAGGAAGAGTTGACAGCTCCAGACCCAGGTAGAAGACCAGGAAATGACCTGAGGATATCATAAAGTAGCAGCCCAGGAGTGACAGAAAGAGCAGGGCTGAGAACAGATCCGTTGTATTTCTGTGCCCGGTTCTCTTGAGCCAGCTGACTGACTGGATCAGTATTATCAGGGCCAGGCAGCTGATAATTATTTTCAGCACAGAGGTTATGGGAGCAGACAGGAACATACCTCCGAACAGGATCTTATCCGGAAGGGGCATGAATCCGATCGCAGCAGTGATGGCGAACATCGAAAGTGGCAGCCAATAGCGGTTTTTACCCCTGCTTTTGATGACTCCTGAGACCAGGAGAAATACCAGCGCCGAGGCAAGCAGTAATTCGTATCTCATTGCTGTAAAGTCTGTCATACTGCTCTTCCGGTTTTTACTGAATACTTGAATATTAAAGGTATTGCAACTGCGTGAACGATCATTAGTATTAAGGCCACGTTCGTGACTGTCTCATTCCGGAGGAAAAGCATGAAGAAGAGCACACAGCTGAAGCTTACCGACGCATGTGCTGACCTTTTATTCATATCCCTGGCCATAAAAGCGCTAATAGCTCCGTAAACAGCACCTGCTGCTGACAGGATAAGGATGAGATTTGAAAGTGATCCTGCTCCCTCAGGCATAATACCGATGACAAGCTTCAGGGCTCCATAGACTCCCAGCTTCATTGTCACGCCATAGAAAAGAGCTCTTACCGGCAGAGGAGCCGGATAGGTTCCTGCCGGGAAGAGGATGCTGAAGGGGAAAAGCGCTCCGAGAATCCCGAAGCCCGCAATTACCATAGGTGCAAATACCCTCTGGGCAGCTGCCGGCATCAGATAATTCTTTATATG
>JALONU010000036.1 GCA_025454775.1 Bacteroidales bacterium
TCCGGCATCCCCACAATCGATGATGGAGAAATATTCCTTGGCAGATCCTCCACGGGACCTTCGTAATTATAACCGGCATCGGGCTTTGCGGCAGGAACCTCTGCATACACATTCGATATCGAGATATTGTTCATTCTCCCTTTCCTTCCCGCCTGCCGTTCGCCGATCCGGAGAAAGATTACATTCCCGGTGTTGACAGATCTGAGTGAATCAACTGTTACATCTTCCACAAATCCTCCGTCGACTGCTGCGAAGGTTATCGCTGAACGATAGGTGTCAAACACCAGGTTGTTTATGATGGTGATCCTGCTGAATCCTCCCTGCGATGCAGTGCCGAATTTTATCCCGTTTGCGCTTGTCCTGATCGTGTTGTTTCGCACAAAGACATTTTTGCAGACAAAATCGCGGGAATGCGATTTAAGACATATGCCGTCATCGGCAGCATCGAAATAAGAGTTTGTCACACTCACGCTGTCGCAGTCGACAATATCAATACCATCATTGTTCCAGTACGACTTGCTGTCGACGCTGATACCGTCAACAACCAGGTTCCTGCACTGGTCATATTGCTGGTTCCAGCTTCCGGGATCTTTGAGGATAATGCCTTTTATTATGATATTCCTGCATCCGCGGAAATAGATATTCTGAGGACGGATCGTTTCCCTGGGCCGGTCATATTTTAAGGGATCGCTTATCACTCCCTTATGGATCAGATCCACCAGGTTGTTTGCCACCAGGAAGCCCTGGCCGTCAATGACTCCCTTCCCGGTTATCCCTATATGCTGCTGGTCGAGAGCAAAGATGAGGGCAGTCCAGTTGAAGTTCTGCTCATAATCGAGCGGATTTGTAGAACCCACAAGGATAGCACCTTCCTCCAGCTGGATTGTGACATTCGATTTAAGATATATTGTACCTGTCAGATAACGGCCCACATAAAAGACAAGCCTCCCTCCTCCGTTGGCGCTTATATAATCAATACCCTTCTGAATGGATGTTGTATTCAGTGTTGTGCCGTTCGATTTTACGCCGAACATCGAAGCATTGTAATCCTTTGCATCAGCAGTGTGGAAGAGCGTCAGCAGATAAAGAGGAAGCACCGCAATTAATTTTTTCATCATCAATATATTTTCCGAAATTTATTAATGTCCCTGAGCTTCATTTACTCCCCCACTCTCCCCCTCTCGCCCTCTCCCCCTCATTTCTTAAGTCAGCCAACCTGAATATAAGTCACCGGCCCAAACAATCCCATTGACTGAAGCGGCTGAACCTTATTCTTCTCGTTCGTCCAGTACTGTGCGATCGGGTTGTCAGTCAGCGACTTCATATAATTGCCCATTGACGTGGTGACCTCGATTTCAATTTCATTTTTACCGGGTCTGATGAAATCCGAAATATCATAAATCCTTCTCCCATACCATTTCACTCCGCAGCTTCTGCCATTTACCTTCAATTCTGAAGTACCATAAACTTTCCCAAGATTGAGGACCACCTTCTTCCTGTCACCGGTATCAATGACGTTTCTGTAGATCACTGTTCCGGCAAAACTTACAAAATCTGGTATATCCTTCAGGTCTTTAAGCTCATCGATCTGAAGATTTTTTACTGAACCATCATGGCAATGCCTGAATTCAGCACTCCACCCTGATTGGATTATATTCGCCCCGGGATTCTCATCTGGAACGGGCTTCCAGGCTTCTCCGTTCTTTTCACTGCTGAACACGAACATATATGAGGATGCCGGCCCCATGTCGAGGTCAATGTTGTTTTCCCTGTCGGGGAATACCCTGCAGCGGCTTCCTGTTTCGGGATCCCAGAACCAGCAGAATTTGTTTTTGGAAAGCTCCTTAGAAAAAGAGATCCTTGTCTTTCGCGATTCGTGAATATGCGAATTGACCAGAAGGAGAATTTCCGATCCGTCGCCATCAGTCCTCCTTAATTGCATTATATAAGGATCGGGTTCACTGATCTTTACATAAGGTCTCAGGTCATATTGCTCCTGTATCCTGCCATACCAGCTGATGAAATCCTTTTCCGGTTTTTTCAGGAAAATGAAATGGTCCTTTATGTTTTTGATCCGTGAGACTGACTCCTGAACTTCAGCATCTCTTTCATAGCAGTCTTTCCACCCGGTAGATTTCGACGGAACGGTTTCGATACAGAATATTTTTCCTCCCGAAACAGCGAATTCCTCCAGCTTCTCTGCCGATTCAACACTGAGGCTCTCAATATTCACCAGGAATATGGAGTGATATGATGAAGGTCCGTATTGAAGACGGCCTTTACTGACTGTGGAACCGGCAATCACTCTCTGTGAAACATAATCACATCCGTTGCCGTTTTTGTTCATTGCTTCCCACACGAGGGTGAACCAGTCGACGTGGGTGATGTTAGGGAAAGGTTCCATCTGTGAGCCAATGAGGCTCCACATGTCGTCGTTAGGGGGAAGGATGGCGATATCGGTGTACATCGTGCTGTTCTGAAGGACAGCAGACATCCTCGCCTTGTACTCATTGTACAGGTGGAAATGAGGCCACCAGGTGTTGTTCTCGTTGTAATATGCTCCGTACCTTATCCACCCCGGCCAGGGAGCCTCAGGGGGCGAATAGTTGAATCCGTGGAACACCGAATGCGTGACTCCGGTTATTGCAGACTGATCGCCTCCGATCTTAAGATTCTCAAGCGAGGTGTTGAACACAGTGTAGGTGTCGGTCATCTCCTCGCAGCTGACGATCCTCTTTCCGGTCAGGTTGGCTGCCGATGACACAAATTTATTGATCATCGTGTATGCCCTACCCCGCCTGTAATCATCTTCGGGCATTTCTTCCCCCACCTTGTGCTTAAGCCAGTTCATGGTCCACGATTCGCATTCCGGTATGTCGAACATGAAGCCTGCTTCAAGGGGAAAGAACCCTCTTCCGTATGCCTGGGCCCGTGATTTTACATTCAGGCTCCTGCACCAGCCGGTATAGGTTGAGATAAAGCTTTCTTCAAGCAATTCTGCCTTGAAAGTCTCGAAGTCGTATCTCATACGGCGGATCATATTTTCAAATTCCTCTCCCATGACAACGCCGTACTTCTGGTCGGTAATGTTTCCCATGCCTCCGGTCTTGAAAAGGATAAAGGGCAGGAAAGGGAATATGTCATATCCTTTTCTTTTTCTGAACTCATCCATTATCCCGGAAGTCCAGTTGGAACCTTCAAGCTCCATGCTGTCGGTGAATAATGCCCTGATGTGGCCTGAAAGCGGGCCGATTCTTTTTTCTATTTCTCCCGACATGCGTTCGAGGTATCTCCGTACCGCGGCCTGGTCATAATGGTTAAGCACGGGCCCTGTTGCCCCCGGTGCTCCGTTAATGACCTGCATGAAACCGCTTATTTTCACCAGCCCGTAAATTGCATGTTTGCCTTCCGGGATTGTTAACTTGAAATTGCCGTTCACACTCCTTTCAGAAATATCTGCAACCTGGTCTGCAGACTCAAGGGGATCCGGCACCAGTGAAAGCGACAGCAGTTCCATCTGTCTTCCCGGGAAAGGAGAGCTCACTGCCGGATCTGCTTCCCTGAAGATCTCGAATTCCGATATTTCATAATCGGCCGGACCTGTTAATTTTTTAACAGCGATCACCACCACCTGTGATCTCTCTTCGCCTTCAAGGTGTTCTGCTCCGAAAGGCCAGCCGGAGCCGACTATCAGGTCGCAGGTCATGCCGAGCGATTTTGCCTCGTCAAAGACGGTCTTAAGCAGGCTTATCCATTCTTCGCTCAGCCATTTCACCGATCTCTTCCCGAGATCATCACCTTCAAAGCGAGTGGGGAATTCCACAGGATTTATTTCCACGCCACCGATACCTGCCTTTTTCAGAAGCCTGAGTTCACGGATAAGCTCTCCTGCTTCAACCTTGTTGCCGTTCCACCACCATCTTACAAACGGACGGTATCCGTCAGGAGGATCTTTAAAAAGGTTAAATAGGCCTGATGGTGAATTGGTTTCTGAAACAATATTCCGGTAATTAAGTACTGACCACCCTGCAGGCAGGCAGAAGCCTGCTGAGGCCAGGGCGCTCGCCGAAATAAAATTCCTTCTTTTCATCACTTAATCCTTCACGCAACGTATTCCGTTGCCGACACTTTTGAGTGTGTTTACATCCGAATATGCCATTTCGAAATTATATCCCATGGCAGTGTACCACGCATAGGTTGCATCTCTTTGGGTGGCAGACCAGAGATAGCAGAAATTTTTATAATTGGTGCACGATCCTGCAGGTGCACGTGTCCCGCCGGGTACGGCAGAAAAGCCTGAAATGTTGCTGGCACCGGTATTGGGCGAGCTCCAGTTTGACAAACCGGTTTCTTTCAGTTTACCCCCGGCGACTGTTGAACCCCCCATTGATGCAATAAGGGTGTTCCATTCAGGCTGGGAAGGCAGATGCCAGCCTGTGGGACAGACTTTTCGTGTATCAACGGCGGCGTGCCAGGTATAGAGCCTGCCGAAAAGAGAAGTGTCTATTTCAGTGATCCCGAATGCATAGTACACCCATTCATATTTCGGACTGGTTTCTGCCGATATGTTCAGTGTTTTTGGAGATGTAGTGCCGATAAGATCTCCGTTCATATATTTGGTAGTGCGGAGATTGGAAGCCATCCAGGTCTGGGTACCTATCTCCACCACTGCATAGTTCCTGTTATCGGCATCGGTACATCTTACAAACTTGAAGATTATTTCCTTATTACCGGTAAATGAAGATGTAACCACAGTGCTGAAATCTCCCGATGTGCCAACGAATTTAAGGACCTCTCCATCATTATAGGGCATATCCACCGTTGCATAAGAGGCCTTCGAATCTGAGACGGTTGACTCCCGGTCTTTCATTAAACCGCTGCCTCCGCCTTTTTCAATCCTGAGTTTGCTTCTGCTTCCACTTATGGAAGACAGCTTCCCTGAAAGACTAAAACCTCTTCCTTTAACATTTACAGCATATATTCCTTTTTCCAGTCCTGAAAAAAGGAATTCCTGATGGTCCGCTTCGAGCTGAAGAGTCTTAACCGAAATCAGCCTTCCGGTAAGATCAAATACGGTAACGCTTACCTCTCCGCTGACAGGGGAGTTGAAGCTCATAACGGAATATTCATTCATGGGGTTGGGGTAGAACTTCAGTTTTCCCGACGTGCCTGAATATTGTTCATTTATGGCAGTTGGAGCTGTAAGGTGCAATATGTCTCCGCCGTTAAGGGTCCGCTTCTCTCCTGAAGAAAGGTTCTCAACTTTTATACCAGCTACAGACGAGGATTCACCGGTGCCGGAGAAGCTCACAAAATAGTTCTGGCCCCAGGCTGAAAATGAATAAAGGAAAAGCATAGTGAGTAGAATGGCTCTCATACAGTATAATATTATATTTTTATGAAGTTAAAAATTTGTCTCAGACAGTTTCTTTATCTTTTCTCTTAAACCCCTTATTTTTTCAGCCCTCCCCAATGAGTAAGTTTTTTGCTCATTTTCCAGGAACTCGAAGATCATCAATGCTTTTTTTGAGAAATCAGTACTCAGATCCTTCTTTCCCCTTGCTTCCTGGAGTTCTGCTTCTGCATCGAAAAGCAATGCAAGGATCTCAAGATGGCCGTGGGTATAATTGTGTTCACGGAGCAGCTTTGTTGTGATGACTTCTGCGGGTATAGTGTTGAAAAAAGCGGAGTCTTCCTTCAGGAAATCATAATAGAGGTTTTCAAGCTGCTGCTCCGCCTGTTCCAGCTGGCCTTTTTTTATCAGCCCGAGGATGCCCATGATAAGGTCCCTTATCATTTCAATAAGCCGGAGAATGTAATCTTTCTGATACATGCAGGGAGCAGTTATGTATCAAAAATATAAAATAATAATCATTTATCCGAGCGACAGGGATCACTTGCAGCCCTGTTCCGGGCTATCAGATTTCGCCTGCAAGTATTTCAGGGTGTTCGCGGGATATTTTGATGATCAGCTCTCCGAAGAGTGTGTTTGCCCAGGCGAACCATTTCCTGTTGAAGTCGGATGGGTCATCCTTGTGAAAGGCTTCATGCATGAATCCTGTTCCCGCATGCGTCCGCTTCAGCATCTTCAGGCAATACCTTATTTCTTCAGGATCCTGGCTGGTCATGGCACGCAGGATGATCCCCATGGGCCAGATCTTTTCCTTGCCGGTGTGCGGACTGGCCTGTCCTTCAGCAGCCTTGCCGCGAAGATACCAGGGATTGGAGCCGCTTAGCAGGAACTTCCTTGTTCTTATATACAAAGGATCATCAGGTGCGTGAGCGCCAAGATATGCAAGCGACATCAGGGACGGAACATTTGCGTCGTCCATGAAAACCACGTTGCCGAATCCGTCAACCTCATAGGCATAGATCTTTCCAAACTCAGGATGTTTTACAATTGCATATTTCCTGATCGCATTGTCAATCTCCAGTGAGAAGGATTTGCATTCAGCAGCGAATGAGGGATCGCCAGGAACATTGGTGTAAAGATCAGCAAGCTGTCTCAGCGAGAGTGAAGCGAAAATGTTGGAGGGGACAAGGTAAGGATACATTGTTGCGTCGTCGGAGGGACGGAACATCGAGCAGATCATTCCTGTCGGCCTTACCGGTCTTCCTGTGCCGTTGAAGACGGGAGCGTCCTCCATTGCCGTCGTACGCCTTACAAAATAATAGGGCGAAGTGCCATCCTTCCGCTGTTCTGTCCGGAATGTTTTTACTACCAGCCTCATAGCCTTATCCCAGTCGCTGTCAAAGCCGCTCCTGTCCCCGGTAAGGCTGTGGTAGTGCCACGAAAGCCTTACAAAATAGCAAAGCGAATCTATTTCCCATTTTCTTTCATGTACTCCCGGACCGGGAGACGGCCTGTCGCTTTTCCATTCGGATTCCCTTTCGAGGTCCTTGTAGAATGCATTGGCATATGGATCGGTCAGCACGCATTTCACCTGTCGGTTGATGAGACCGAGTACGAGCTTCCTCAGTTTTTCATCGCGGGTTATAAGCTGCATATAGGGCCAGACCTGGGCAGTAGAGTCCCTGAGCCACATGGCATCAATGTCGCCTGTGATAATGAAAGTATCAGGTTTGCCGGCGATAAATTCATAATCAACGGTGGTGTCAAGGGTGTTCGGGTAACAGTTCCCGAACATCCAGGCCAGTTCCCTGTCGGCAATCGACTTTGTCAGTTCCGTTATGGCTCTTTCAACCTCTTCGCTGGTGAATGTCCTCTTTTCAGGGGCAGGCCTGAGGCTCGTGAAGCTGTTTCCCTGAAATATCTTTCCATATGACTTCAGCCCGTACATTGATGCTGATAATCCTCCTGCCAGCAGGGCGCTGTTCCTTATGAATGTCCTTCGTTCCATTTATTCCAGATTATTCCACGGTAAAAATAACCTTTAAAAATAGATACCAATGGTCAGTAAGTCCCCCATGGGGGATTTAGGGGTGAATTTAGCAGAGCAGGAGTGCGGCGACAAGGAATCCGGTGGAGGCACTGAGGTATTAATGACCCGATTTCGGATTTCGGAATTTGGATTTCGGATTTACTAGCCTGGGATATTTTTAATCCGCATTCCACAATCCGCAATCCGCAATTTAAAAACCCCCCAACCCCCCAAGGGGGCTTTGAAAAACGAACGGAATTATGAATAATTAAAAAATTTATAATAGTGTAGGAGCAAAAAGTCCCCCCTGGGGGATTTAGGGGTGAATTTAAAGTAGCCAGCTCTTTTTCAGTCTCACCTTATGCATGAAGATTTATATAAGATAAGAGAATTAGATTAATAATATCATGACAAAAGTCATATAAAATTTAAAATATATAGAAAATATATTAAATTTGCAACGTTTTTAGTAAAATACAGCCTTTTAAGTTACAGATTGAAAAGTTCGAAAATTAAATTCGGTCGTATTGCCGTCAAGGTAGGCAGCAACGTGATAACCACCTGCGACGGATCGCTGAACACGGGAAGAATGCTCCGTCTCGTGGAGCAGGTTGCCGTGCTGATCAAGCAAGGATATGAAGTGATACTTATTTCTTCGGGTGCCGTAGCAGCCGGTCGTACTGATTTTATCCCGCCAAAAGGAACCAACCTCATTTCGTGCAGGCAGATATGGTCAGCCCTCGGGCAGGTCAAACTGATGTCGAATTACCAGTTCCTCTTCGGAAAATACGGGATCGGAGCCGGACAGGTGCTTACAACAAAGGAAAGCTTCCGTGACAGGCTTCATTACCTGAACATGAAGAATTGCATAACCTCGATGATCGAGAACAGTGTGCTTCCGGTAATAAACGAGAACGACACCATTTCTGTCAATGAGCTGATGTTCACCGACAACGATGAACTATCCGGGTTGATTGCCTCCATGATGGACTGCCGGACGCTGATCCTGCTTTCCAATGTGGATGGGATATTCACGGGCCCTCCCGGCGAGTCGGATTCGCAGCTTATCACTGAAATAGATCCCGGCTTCCAGGAAATTGACAAATACATCACCAGTTCAAAATCACAGTTCGGCAGGGGAGGTATGCTGACCAAGTATTCCATTGCCCGGGAAATTGCCAGGGAAGGGATAAACGTGTATATCGCAAATGGAATGAGGGATTCGATAATTACAGATATCATATCCGAAAAGAATGTACCCTGCACCCATATCCTGGCTTCTGATGAAAAGAAAAACGGTGTAAAAAAATGGCTTTCACATTCCCAGACATTTGCCAGGGGTATGGTTTATATTAACAGGGGCGCGAGGGAAGCCCTTATTTCAGACAGGGCAAGCAGCCTCCTTATGGTCGGTGTCTCGAAAATAGAAGGTTTCTTCAAAAAGGGAGATATCATCAGGATTCTTGATGAAAAAGGCAGGCAGATAGGACTGGGGAAATCGCAGTATGACTCTGAAAAAGCTGTAACCTGCACAGGTTCAAGGCAGAAAAAACCGCTTGTCCATTATGATCACCTGCTGATTAACTCCAAAAACTGAAACTCCATGGACTGCATTCCCTTGTTCGCAAAGGCCGGAGAAGCAGGCGCGCGGTTACGGAATACCGATGACCGGACGATCACGGATATCCTCTTGTCCGTTGCAGATGCCGCAGAGCTTCAGTCGGAATACATCCTGGCTGAAAACAGGAAGGATCTTGCTGTCATGGATAAGTCCGATCCGCGATACGACAGGCTTATGCTTTCCCCAGCCCGGATCAGGACAATTTCTTCAGATATCAGGGTTGTGGCATCTTTCCCTTCTCCCTGCGGAAAGATCCTGTACGAATACAGAAAGCCTGACGGACTTCTTGTAAAACGTATCAGCGTGCCCTTCGGGGTTATAGGAATTATCTATGAGGCGAGACCGAACGTTACCATCGATGTTTTTTCCCTTTGCTTCAGATCCGGTAATTCAGTCGTCCTCAAGGGTGGCACGGATGCAGTTCATTCCAATACTGCCATAACCAAGGTTGTAAAGGATGTTCTGAAGCGGCACGGGATGAATGAGGACGTGATAACCCTGCTGCCTCCGGGCCGGGAGGAGACCCGGCAGATGATGAATGCACGCGGATGCATCGACCTGCTTATACCAAGAGGGAGCCGTGAACTTATAGATTTTGTGAGAGAGAACGCCAGGATCCCATTTATAGAGACCGGGGCCGGTGTCTGCCATGTTTACTTTGATGAAACAGGAGATTCTAAAAAAGGCAGGGACATTATCCTTAATGCCAAGACACGCCGGGTAAGCGTCTGCAATGCTCTCGACTGTCTTATTATCCACCGGAGCAGGCTGAAAGACCTCCCGGAGCTTATTAAGCCATGTGCACCTGCAGGGGTTGTTGTCTATGCAGATAAAGATGCTTATAATGCACTATCCGGGAAGTACCCCCGGGAGCTGCTCTGTGAAGCAACGCCGGCATCTTTCGGTACAGAGTTCCTTTCATATAAGATGGCGGTAAGAACTGCTTCCACATTTTCCGAAGCCCTCATGCATATTTCGGAATACGGATCAGGCCACAGTGAAGCCATTGTATCGGAAGAACCCTCGAGGCTGGGTGATTTCTGCCGGATAGTCGATGCAGCAGCGGTTTATACAAATGCATCAACAGCATTTACCGATGGTGCGGAATTCGGTCTGGGAGCCGAAATAGGCATTTCCACACAGAAACTGCATGCCCGCGGACCCATGGCCCTCGAAGCCCTTACAACCAGTAAATGGATAATTGAAGGGAGCGGTCATACAAGGCCGTAGTAAAACGCTTTTACATGAGATATCATGAACAATGGAATTAAATCTATAAGAAATTTCTATAGGATTGTCCCTGAGATACTTGAGGGGGTGAGGAAAATCACCGGCCACCCGCTGACACTCACTGAAAAGATACTGTACTGTCATCTTTTCAGGGGCGAGTTCCCCGATACACCTCCCGGGAGAGGAAAGGACCATGCATTCATTTCACCTGACAGGGTTGCCATGCAGGATGCAACAGCACAGATGGCAATACTTCAGTTCATGGTTACCGGAAGAAGATCATCATCAGTACCGGTGTCGGTTCACTGCGATCATCTTATTGTTGCAGGAAACGGTGCAGAAGAGGACCTCAGGGACGCTGTTGAGGAGAACAGGGAGATCTATGATTTCCTGAGAACCGCTTCTGAAAGATTCGGTATGGATTTCCGGGAACCGGGAGAGGGAATTATTCACCAGGTTATCCTTGAGAACTATGCATTTCCGGGAGGAATGATAGCGGGTACCGATTCACATACACCTACTGCCGGCGGACTTGGAATGCTTGGAATAGGTGTCGGGGGGATGGATGCTGTCGATGCCATGACCGGCCTGCCCTGGGAGCTGAAGTGGCCTAAGATAACAGGTGTGAAGCTGACTGGCAAACTTAACGGATGGTCATCCCCGAAAGATGTAATTCTGAAGCTTGCCGGACTGCTAACAGTCAGGGGAGGTACCGGCTGTATCCTGGAATATTTCGGTCCCGGCTGCAGCTCAATATCCGCTACCGGTAAGGCCACCATCTGCAACATGGGAGCAGAAACTGGTGCGACTTCGTCAGTTTTCGGATATGACGAGACGATGGAAAGATACCTGTGTTCCTGCGGCAGGAAAAGCGTTGCCCACGCTGCTTCAGCAGTGACCGGTGAACTGAACGCAGATCCCGCTATACTTGAATCCCCTGAGAAATACTTTGATCAGGTCATTGAAATCAATCTTTCGGAGCTGCTGCCATCGGTGAACGGGCCCTTCACCCCTGACCTTTCAACACCTCTGCCGATGATGAAGGAAGCTGTCGCCCGGAACCGGTGGCCCGACACGATATCGGCTGCACTGATAGGTTCATGCACGAACTCATCCTCTGAGGATCTTTCCAGGGCGGCTTCTGTCATTCGGTTCGCTGTTACCAACGATATCCCGGTAAAGGCAGCCCTGAAAATATCGCCGGGATCGGAAACTGTAAGAAGGGTTGCAGAGAATTATGGTCTCATGCAGGTTTTCAGGGATGCAGGGGCGGAAATTTTTTCCAATGCCTGCGGACCGTGCATAGGGCAGTGGAAAAGAAAGGATATACAGGGAGATCCCGTGAACACTATAGTTCACTCGTTCAACAGGAATTTTTCAAAGCGTGCTGACGGAAATCCAAATACACATGCGTTTGTCGCTTCTCCTGAAATTGCCGCTGCACTTGCCGTTGCAGGAAGTCTTTCCTTCAATCCCCTTATGGATGAGCTTATGAGCAGGTCGGGGGAAAAATTCAGGCTGCCGCCACCGGAGGAAGCGGTAATGCCGGTCCTGAATTCAGGCCGCAACAAGCAGAAAACGAAACGGGGAAAAGAGAATGTTGAAATAATTATCGATCCGCAGTCCGACAGGCTCCAGCTTCTCAGACCTTTCCCGGCGTGGGATGGAAAGGATCTCACCAACCTCGTCCTGCTGATGAAAGCTGCTGGCAAGTGTACCACCGACCATATTTCCATGGCAGGGAAATGGCTCAAATACAGGGGCCACCTCGAAAATATTTCTGCCAACTATATGTCGGGAGCAGTGAACTCCTTCAGCAGCCTTCAGGGAACAGTCGTGAACCATTTCACCGGGGAGAATGAAGCCGTACATAAAGCAGCCAGATCCTACATGGAAAGGGGTATGGGATCAGTGGTGGCAGGGGAGGAGAATTTCGGGGAGGGATCATCACGGGAGCATGCGGCAATGGAACCCCGTTACCTTGGTGTCAGCGCCGTGATCGTCAAATCCTTTGCCAGGATTCACGAAACAAACCTGAAAAAGCAGGGCATCCTCACCCTTACTTTTTCAGATGCAAATGATTACGCAAGGATAAGGGAGGACGACCGGATCGATATAACAGGCCTCGAAAACTTCTCTCCCGGGAGTGAACTGAAGGTCATTCTTCATCACAGCGACGGTACTGAGGACAGTTTTCCGGCTGTCCATTCATACAGTGAAACACAGACAGAATGGTTCAGGGCTGGCAGTGCACTGAACCTGATAAGATCAGAAGGCAGACAAGATTAATGAAAACCATAATCAATGGAAGAGAATATAACATTCCTCAATGGGAAAATTCATGTGCCCGATAATCCGGCGATACCTTTTATAGAAGGTGACGGTACCGGTCCTGACATCTGGCAGGCTGCCGTAAGGGTAATCGATGCCTCCGTAGCCAAAGCTTATCGGGGAAGAAGGAAAATAGCCTGGAAGGAGGTTCTTGCCGGTGAGAAAGCTTACAAAATGACAGGGGACTGGCTTCCCCCGGATACCCTACAGACCTTCAGGAAGCATCTTGTGGGGATAAAAGGTCCCCTGACTACGCCAGTGGGTGAAGGCATGCGTTCTCTTAACGTTGCTCTGAGGCAGGAGCTCGATCTTTACGTTTGTTACCGGCCGGTAAGATATTTTAAGGGTGTGCCCAGCCCCGTGCGAAGACCGGAACTGGTCGATATGCACATTTTCAGGGAGAACACCGAAGATATTTATGCGGGTATCGAATTCCCTGCCGGCAGCAATGGTGCAGTAAAGATGAAAGACTTTCTCATAAATGAAATGGGTGTCAGGAAGATCAGGTTCCCGGAAAGCTCTGCCTATGCGATCAAGCCTGTCTCGCGAGAAGGTTCGGAAAGGCTTATCCGGCAGGCTGTCAGGTTCGCAATAGAAAGAAAGCTTCCTTCAGTTACCCTTGTTCACAAGGGAAACATAATGAAGTACACCGAGGGGGCTTTCATGAAATGGGGCTATGATCTTGCTGAAAGGGAATTCGGTGAAAAAGTCTTTACATGGCAGCAATACAGGAGGATCTCGGAAAAAGAAGGCAGCGGCGCTGCTGATGAAATGCTTCAAAAGTCGGCTGCAGAAGGGAAGATCCTTATAAAAGATGTGATCGCTGATGCCTTCCTTCAGCAGATACTGACGCGACCGGCTGAATATTCTGTGATAGCGACTCTGAACCTTAACGGCGACTATATTTCTGATGCCCTCGCTGCAATTGTGGGAGGAATAGGAATTGCTCCGGGAGCTAACATAAACTACGATACGGGCCATGCTATTTTTGAAGCCACCCATGGCACTGCTCCAAAATATACAGGGCTCGACAAAGCCAATCCGGGCTCAGTCATCCTGTCGGGCGCTCTCATGCTTGAATACCTTGGATGGCAGGAAGCGGCCTTAGCCATTTATAATGGTCTTGAAAAGACTATCCTTGAAAGAAAAGTGACTTATGATTTTCACCGGCTCATGGATGATGCTCAGCTTATGACAGCTTCTGGTTTCGGTGATTCAATAATAGAAAATATGTAAATGCTATGGAAGAAGTGATAAATGAAATCGACAGTGCTTTTTTTATGAAGCTTCAGGATTCGGTCCGTGAAGCCTGCCAGATCGAAAACGGGCTGTTCGAAAAATACGATGTAAAAAGAGGGCTCAGGAACAATGACCGGACAGGTGTTCTTGTAGGCCTGACAAACATCGGGGATGTGGTCGGTTATGAAAAGGAAGATGGTGTTGTAAAGGCTGTCCCGGGAAAACTGGTTTACCGGGGTATAGATATTGAGCAGATAACCCGGGGATTCCAAAAGGAAAACCGTCATGGGTTTGATGAGACCGTCTATCTTCTGCTTACCGGAAAGCTTCCGGCCAGGGATGAGCTCGGGATTTTCTCATCTCATCTCTCCTCGCTGAGGAGCCTGCCTGATCCCTTCATCAAGGACATGATCCTGTCGATGAAGGGCAGGGATGTGCTTAACATGCTTGCAAGATCTGTCCTCGGGTTGTATATCCTTGATGAAAAACCTGATGACATCTCACTCGACAACATGATCAGGCAGTCACTGAACATTATAGCCAAATTCCCTTCAATAATTGCCTACTCGTACCAGGCTCTCAGGCATGCTTACCAGGGAAAAACACTTTCCATACGGCATCCCCAGGACAAGCTCACCACTGCCGAAAATTTTCTTCATCTTATCAAGGGCGAAGGATTTTATTCCCGGCTTCAGGCCGACCTGATCGACCTTTCACTGGTGCTTCATGCCGAGCACGGGGGAGGGAACAACTCAACATTCACCATGAGGGTTACGAGCTCAACGGAAACTGACATCTATTCTGCAACAACCTCTGCGATAGGATCGCTGAAAGGCCCTCTTCACGGAGGGGCCAATCTCAAGGTCCTTGATATGATGGAAGATATCAAGAAAAATGTAAGGAAGTGGGATGATGAATCCGAAGTCGAAAGCTATCTTCTGAAGATACTCAGGAAGGAAACTTACGACAAAACAGGTATCATTTATGGCATTGGCCATGCAGTATATACAATCTCTGACCCGAGGGCAATTCTGCTCAAGGAAAAGGCACGCGAAATGGCTTCAGAATCAGGACGTTCAGATGAATTTGAGCTTTATTCGATGATAGAAAGCATCACTCCCGAGGTCTTCCGTAAATTCAAGGGCGAGCAGACAACAAAGGTGGTTTGCATCAATGTGGATTTCTACTCAGGCTTTGTCTATTCCTGCATAGGTATACCAAAGGAACTTTACACACCGCTTTTTGCCATGGCGCGAATAGCAGGATGGTGTGCCCACAGGATTGAGGAGCTCACTTTCGGGGCCAAAAGGATAATCCGGCCGGCTTTCAGGAATGTCTATGGCCGGCAGGATTATGTGCCATTGTCGGAAAGATGATTATTTCTTCTGCGCTGGCGATGAGCCCAGCCAGAAGAAGACTATCCCGGCGACGGCGAGAGCCAGCGGAAGCACAAACTTCCAGTCGAGGTATTTGATGAAGAAGTATGCTGCAGCCACCAGCGACACGGCTCCAAGAATATAGAAAAGCAATTTCCTGGCGTTCATGATCTGAGGATTTTTAGTAGTTTTCTTCCTTCAATTGCATGTATGCCTTTGGATGAAGGCAAACCGGACATGTTTCAAAAGCTTTTGCAGCCTGGTAAACATAACCGCATTTGATGCATTTCCACCACACCTTGCCGTCTTTCATAAAGACCTTGTCTTCTGAAACATTCTGAAGCAGCTTAAGATACCTGCGCTCATGTTCTGCTTCAACCTTTGCGATCATCCTGAAAGCAGTTGCTATCTCCGTGAATCCTTCTTCTTCGGCAATTGCGGCAAATGAAGGATAGAGATCAGCCCACTCCTCATGTTCACCCTCGGCAGATGCTTTCAGATTTTCCATGGTTGTTCCCACTTTCCCGGCAGGATAGGCTGCAGTTATTTCGACCATCCCTCCTTCGAGGAAGCTGAAGAATCTCTTTGCATGCTCTTTTTCCTGCAGGGCTGTCTCCTCAAAGATGTTGGCTATCTGCTCGAAGCCTTCCTTCCGGGCGGCTTTAGTAAACATGTCGTAACGATTCCTTGCCTGCGATTCACCTGCAAACGACTTAAGCAGGTTCTTTTCAGTCTTTGTGCCTTTTACTGATTTTGCCATATAATTCATTATAATTGGTTAATGTTTTTTAGGATGGGATAAGGTTTGATATCTGAATTTAAAAACGCAAAATACGATTTTTTTCAGATGGTTTATTTGATTAATCTCATTTTAGACCGCCGGCTAACTGTACAATTTATAATTTTGGGAAAGACAAGTATGATGATCACAATGAGGACAAACATAATTCGCTGTCTGTTTATTCTTCTTCTTCTGCCCGGTTGCGCGGTAAGCAGGAAGATGACATCACCGGAAAATGCACTTGAGGCTTATCTAGGCAATAAGGATAAGACCTTCGGATGGGAGGTCAGGGAAAGGATCGCAGGGGAAGAATGCGAGATAGCAGTTTTAAGGCTGACATCACAGGAGTGGAGGGGTATTAAATGGGTACACCAGCTCACAGTGATAACTCCCGATGAGGTTAACACCGACGGGGCATTGCTCTTTATTACCGGAGGAAGCAATCGCGACGGAGAACCAAGGTGGAAGGACATGGACGATGAGCTGCTGAGGACAATGGCTGCCGTATCGAGGAAAAACAGCGCCGTTGTGGCAATAGTCTCGCAGGTCCCCAACCAACCCCTTTTTGGCGATCTTACCGAAGATGCCCTCATATCATACACTCTTCACAATTTCAAGAATGACAGGGATTTCACATGGCCGCTTCTTTTCCCGATGACGAAAAGCGCGGTCAGGGCAATGGATGCCGTCCAGGATTTTGAGAAAAAGGATAAAGGCAGTGAGATCAGTAACTTTGTTGTTTCCGGAGCTTCCAAAAGAGGATGGACAACCTGGCTCACAGGGTCGTGGGACAAAAGGGTCAGCGCTATCATTCCGATGGTCATCGATGTTCTGAATATGCCTGTCAACATCGATTACCAGAAAAAAGTATGGGGCGACTACAGCACGGAGATAGAAGATTATGTGAAGCTGGGACTGGCACAGGACCTCAGCTCCCCTGAGGGCAGTGACTTAGCGGCAATGATCGATCCCTGGTCATACAGGGCTGATCTTGCAATGCCAAAACTTATTATGATGGGAACAAATGACGAATACTGGCCGGCAGACGCCATCAAGAATTATATTTATGACATTCCCGGCAGGAACTTCATTCACTATGAACCTAATGTAGGGCATGATATAGGCGACGGCCCTGGAGCGATAAAGGCTTTAAGCGCTTTCTTCAGTACAGTTGTATATGGAAGAGCTCATGATAATTGCGACTGGGAGGTCGAATCCGATAAAAATGAAACACGCCTGACACTCAGGGCTTCTCCCGGGCTGCTCGATGCAACACTCTGGAAATGTGATTCTCCCGACCAGGATTTCAGGAATGACAAGTATTATGCCTCAGACATTCAATACAGTGATCCGGCCGGGTTTAAGGTAGTGATCAGTCATCCTGAAACCGGCTTCAGAGCTTTCTATGTGGAGCTTACCTACCCTGACCCTGTTGACGGCACATACTCCAAGACCACACGGATGTTTGTGGCTGATTCAGATGAGCTATTTCTCAAATAGCCTGTTCCAGTTCCTAAGTATGAGTCCGATCATTGTAAAGACGGTAACGATAAAGAACCCGATCACGATCATGGTTATCCCCGTGATCCTCCATTCAAGAGCCAGATCCTCCTTGTTTTGGGCGATGTCAGCCAGGGCCAGGAATTGAAAAATCAATGCGGCAAGCGCCAATACTCCGAAAATGATTGTTAAAGTTGTGGAAATTTTAAGGGTTTTCATATTGACTGAATTACCATCCAAACCTTGGATTTACTGCATTGTTATATATTGATCCAAAGGTATAGGAAAATCCAAAATAGCCGCTATAGTCAAACTTTGTCTGTGTCATCCTGTTACGTGTAATGATATCAAAATCGGATATCCCTCCTTTCGGCAGGGACAGCTGGTCATTGACTATGGATGCTGATCCCGAGAAATTTATGTTCATCCCCTTGAAGAGGCGGACTGACATATAAAGGGAAGCCCCAAGGTTATTCTTTGACCAGTCGTGGAAGTAGTTTCTCCATTGCACTGTGAAATCCAGGGATCCCCATTTCTGTATCAGTTCCCAGGAGGCAGATAGTTCATGTAGGGCCAGATGCTCTGTCATCTTATTGTAAATTGTGGTGTCGGAGTAATTGAAGTAATTATAGCCGACTTCATACATTATCCTGAGCTGCCTTCTTGTGGATTCGGAGTAAGGATAGATATCGTATTCTATTGCCGGGGTAAGCCTGTATGAAAAATCGTAATACCCGTAGCTCGACCTGCTCATTCCGGTCGAGAAGCCGGCAGACCAGTGATCGTTAAGGGATTTTACATAATAGATACTAAGATTCTGGGAATTATTGTCACTGTACATATATGTACTGTCGTTCATCTGGTATTTCTGTTTCGACCATGAGTAGCTGATATAATTCTGAAATTTTGACTTTTCGGTCACCCTGTTCACCGAAGTGCTTCCATGGAGACTGGTAGCCTTGTAACTTCTTTCCCCGCTGAGCGAACCGGAAAGACTTGTCCTGAAAACCCAGTTATTCCACTTGTCAGTTTCGACCGTCTCCTTGACCGGCTGGGTGAACCTGACTTCAAAGAATTCCGACAGGGGAGTCCTGAGAACGTATCTCATAAAACCCATTTTCAGGATGTTTACCGCCTTTCTTCTGAAAACATCATCGGTGTCATCCGGAGAAGCAACAATCCTGATAGTATCATTCATCCCGGAATAATTATGCTGACCGACCATAAAGACAGTTACTGACATTCCACCTGATCCGGTTTCTTCCAGTGCCGTAATTATATATACATCAGCCTCCTTAAGGTCACGTACATAATTAATGAACTGGATCTCTTTCTTGATGTAATTATCGGCATCAGGGAAGTATACGTTGAGGGCATTTTTCCTGATTGTGTCTGCACCTGCAATATCTTCCTGAGCCATGGCATTTGCGAACAGGAGTGCAAATGCCAGAAGTGTTGTGAATATTTTCATTTAATCTAATTTATCATAATTGAGATTCCTCCTCCTCCCGAATTTCCGAACCTGGGATTAACAACGTTATTGTAAATCGATCCGAAGGTGTAAGTGAACCCGAAGCTGGTGAAATATTCGAACTGAGTAGCCATCTCTTTCCTCTGGAGCAATATCTGATCAATAGGAATATCCTCCTTTACCAGTCCCAGCTGGTCATGAACCATCGAACCATTGCCGACAAAAGAGAGAGTTAAACCTTTGGCGATCCTGAGATCCAGATATGCGGTAAGTGACAGATTGTTCTTGGACCAGTCGTGAAGATAATTCCGGTATTCAGCAACAATGTTTATGTTGCCCCATTTCTGGACCACTGCATAGGATGCTGAGAGAGAGTGGCTCCAAAGATGTTCCCACATCTTATCGTACAATGTGAGACTGTTGTAATCAACATATGCATACCCTGCTGAGTAAAGGATTCTCAACTGATGCCTTGTTGATTCGGAATATGGATATACATCATACTCTATGGCTGGCATCAGGCTGAAAGAAAAACCTTCATTTCTGAACAACGAGGCACCAATACTAGTACTGCCACCAACAGACCAATGGTCGTTCAGGCTTTTAACTACCAGACCATAGAAGTTTTTAGAAGAACTTTTGCCGTAATAATTGGTAGTATCATTAATTATGTATTTTGAGTCGTTGTGACTTATGCTTGCTTCGAGGTTTATTTTCCAGTCCTCGGTAATCCTGCTTACATTAATACTGCCTGTAAGATATTTTGACCTGTAAGTTTTTTCCCCCTGAAGAAAACCGCTAAAGGAGGATCTGAATACCCAGCTGTTCCATTTATCTGTAGAGACTGTTTCATTCAGGGGCTCGGTGAATGATATCTTAAGGTATTTTGCCAGCGGTGTTTTGGCAACATACCTTGTGAGTCCCATTTTAAGAGTACTGACCTGCTTCTGTCTTATCCCCTCCTCGGTTTCGTCAGGCGTTGTAGTGAAGCTCAGGGTATCGGCCATCCCGGTAAACTGGTTCTGACCGACAAAAAAGTAAGTAAATTCCATACCGCCGGAACCTGTATTCTCGGTGGTGGAAATTATATAAACACCGGCATCTTTAATATCCCTGACATAGTTTACATAAGGGATCTCCTTGCGGATGAAATCGCTCGATTCCATATAAATGTTAAGGGCATCCTTTCTTAAAGTGTCGGTGTTTGAGCCCGGTTGCTGTGCCGGACAAAGTATCGCGATAAATACGATACTTAACGAAAAAAGCATTCTTTTCATGGCTGTTTGGCTGGGTTAGGTAAAACGGAACCGAAATTAAGCTTTTAATTAATAACTTAGTTGTGGATATGCAGGT
>JALONU010000037.1 GCA_025454775.1 Bacteroidales bacterium
AGGTTGATTCGGTAGAAAACGCAACGCTTACGCTTGAAGGTGGTGAATTTATTGCATACCTTACCTGCAAAGGACAAGGCGTATCGGTAGAAATTCCTGATGATGCCAGTTCCTGGTTGTCAATTTCCTCCATCCAGTCGGCAGGGACGTCTGTTGTTGTGAAATTCAACGCCGCTGCAAATGCCGGCGGAGATCGTGGAACTACTCTCACGTTCCACACTACTGACGGGACTAAAGACTATAGTGCACAAACAACTCTTAGCCAAAAAGGAGCGATTATAAATGCATCTGTTGCCCAGTTTATTGCGGCTGCAGTCGGCAGTACACAATATCGTTTGAAAGGTGTTATTACCAGTATTTCCGATGCTACAACCGGCAAATTAAACATAAGAGATTTCTCCGGTGAAGTATATGTTTATAAAATTGTTGATTTTGCCACAAAAGGTCTGAAAGTAGGTGACATAATTACAATTGTCGGAACACGCGCTGCATATAATGGAACTCCACAAGTAAATGGTGCAGTTCTGGAAAGCTTTATTCCTGTAACAGCGGCAACCATTGCAGAGGTGCTGACAAAACCTGACGACGCCAGCACATACTTTATGGTAACCGGTGTAATTACATCGATTACCAGTGATACATATGGTAATCTTTATTTGAAAGACGGCGACAGTGAAATCTACGTGTACGGCTGTTATCCGGGTTATGGTGCAACAGGCGACTATAGAAAATACCTGATAACTAACAAAGGCATTAAAGTTGGTGATACACTAACAGTAATAGCACCAAAGGGTTCCTATGGCGGAGTAAGTCAACTTTCAAATAGTATTTATTTCAGCCACGTAAGTTCGAAGTAAGTAATACGAAACTTTATACCATAGGTAATGTGTCACGCAGCATAAGTTGCGTGAGAGATAGTAAAAGGAGCTGCCTCAAAGCGAGGCAGCTTTCTTTTTTATCAGCGTGCCGGGCGTGATAATTTTCTGAACTGCTATTAAAATACAGATACTTAAATACTTTATGATGTGTGCATATTGAAATCAAAACATATTTATGCATAAGTAACACATAATGAGGCGATTATCAAAAGTTAATAACTAGTGACTCATATGTTGATAAACTTAAATTTTTTGTCTTGCATTGAGATTATCGCTTGTCTAATTTAGCGATTACCCGCTTTAAAAATCAGAGGTAGATTAATCTCATTAAAATCAGGGAATAACAGTATTTTAACACATCTTATGGGAGAGCTTTTTGTCCAGGAAACGCCTGTTGCATCTGAGAAAGACATACAACAGAAACCCGAAACTCAGAAGAGAGGCGGCGGCAAGGTTAAATCGGAACAGGGGGAACAGTTGGTAAACCAGACAGTTTATTCGCACGATGAAGCCGTGGAGGCGAGCGTAGACTATTTCAACGGCGATGAGCTGGCCGCAAGAGTATGGGCAAACAAGTACGCCATTAAGGATTCATTCGGGAACCTGTACGAGAAAACTCCCGACGACATGCACCACAGGCTCGCCAGGGAAATAAGAAGGATCGAACTTAAATACAAGAATCCTCTGCCTGAAGAGCTTATATATGGTGTTCTCAAGGATTTCAAATACCTCGTCCCGCAGGGCGGGCCGATGACAGGCATCGGGAACGACTACCAGATCGCTTCACTCTCGAACTGTTTCGTGATAGGTAACGACGGCAGCTCAGACTCGTACGGCGGCATCATGAAGATAGACCAGGAGCAGGTCCAGCTTATGAAACGCCGCGGCGGGGTTGGCCACGATCTTTCCCACATACGCCCGAAGGGAACGCCTGTGCTCAACAGTGCCCTTACTTCAACAGGTGTGGTACCCTTTATGGAGAGATATTCAAACTCAACCAGGGAAGTTGCCCAGGACGGAAGAAGAGGAGCGCTGATGCTCTCAATATCCATTAAGCACCCTGATTCCGGGAAATTCATCGATGCCAAAATGGAATCCGGCAAAGTTACCGGAGCCAATGTCTCAGTGAAGATCACCGATGAATTCATGAAAGCCGTTGAGGAGAAGAAGATATTCAGACAGCAATATCCTATAAATTCCGAGAATCCCAAATTCATAAAAGACACGGACGCCAGCCAGCTCTGGACAAAGATCATCCACAATGCGTGGAAATCCGCAGAACCGGGAGTGCTTTTCTGGGATACTATAATCCGTGAAAGTGTGCCTGACTGCTATGCTGACCTTGGATTCAAAACAGTGTCGACAAATCCCTGCGGCGAGATACCCCTCTGCCCTTACGATTCATGCAGGCTCCTGGCTATAAACCTGTACAGCTATGTAAAGAGTCCTTTCACAAAAAATGCAGAGTTCGACTTTGAACTCTACAAGGAACATGTAGGGCTTGCCCAGAGGATAATGGACGATATTATCGATCTTGAGATCGAAAAGATAGACGCCATCCTTGCCAAGATAGACGCAGATCCGGAGCCCGATGAACTGAAAAGAGTTGAAAGAAACCTCTGGATAAACATAAAAAGGAAATCGGAGGAAGGAAGAAGAACGGGAATAGGCATTACCGCTGAAGGCGACATGCTTGCAGCTCTCGGACTAAGGTACGGCAGCACTGAGGCAACCGACTTTTCAGTGGATGTCCACAAAACCCTTGCCCTGGAAGCATACAAGTCATCGACATACCTGGCAAAGGAACGCGGTCCCTTCACCATTTACGATGCCGGGCGCGAGAAGAACAATCCCTTTATCCTCCGCATGAAGGAAGCAGATCCGGTCATGTATAACAACATGGTAAAATTCGGCCGGAGGAACATAGCGCTTCTTACCATTGCCCCGACAGGAACCACAAGCCTGATGACACAAACCACTTCGGGGATCGAGCCCATCTTCTCGGTCTTCTACAAGCGCCGCAGGAAAGTAAATCCCAACGACAAGAACGTGAAGGTGACATTCAGGGACGAAGTGGGAGATTCCTGGGAAGAATTCAATGTATTCCACCACAAATTTGTCGACTGGCTGAAGATCAACGGTTATGATCCTGAAAAGCTCTCATCGATGGCCAACGAAGAGATCGAAAAGATCATCGCGAAGTCGCCATACTACAAAGCCACAGCCAACGATGTCGACTGGATTGCAAAGGTGAAGATGCAGGGTGCCATCCAGAAATGGGTTGACCATTCGATAAGCGTTACCATTAACCTTCCTGCCGATGTAAAGGAGGAACTCGTCAGCGAGCTTTACACGACAGCCTGGAAGTCAGGATGCAAGGGAGCAACAGTTTATCGCGACGGATCAAGGGACGGTGTCCTGATCACAGGAAAGCCGGAGACCATCAGGGAAAGACCCAAAAGACCCAAAGTGCTTGATTGTGATGTAATCAGGTTCAATATCAACGAGGAGAAATGGGTTGCCTTCGTCGGGATTAAGGACGGGAAGCCCTATGAGATCTTCACCGGGATGGCCGACGAGGAAATTTTTCCCATTCCCAGGAGCATAGTGAAAGGCCAGATAATCAAGAACAGGAACGAAGAAGGAAAAACAAGGTACGACTTCCAGTACACCGACAAATACGGGTATAAAAAAATCATCCAGGGATTATCCCACACCTTCCAGCCTGAATTCTGGAATTATGCAAAGCTTATTTCGGGAGTTCTCAGGCATGAAATGCCGATAGCCGATGTCGTCAACCTGGTTCAGTCACTCAACCTCGACAGCGAATCGATAAACAACTGGAAGAACGGCGTTGAGCGTGCACTGAAAAAATACATCCCCAACGGTACCAAGGCCAAGGGGAAATGCGAGTGCGGGTCGGAGAACCTCGTTTACGAAGAAGGCTGCCTGATATGCAAGGACTGCGGCCACTCAAAGTGCGGATAATATATTGCCCCCAACCTTCCCGCCTCAGGCGGGACAGGCTCTGAAGGGGGCTTAAAATAAGGGCAGCATTAAGTCCCCTTCAGGGGATTTAGGGGCAGAACTCCCAGCTTTTTCCCGATCTTTTCGAAAGCTTTAATTGCCTTGTCGAGATGTTCAATCTCGTGTGCTGCAGAGAGCTGTACCCTTATCCTTGCCTGGCCTTTCGGGACAACCGGGAAATAGAATCCGGTAACATATATTCCTTCCTTCAGCAGTTCGGCAGCAAAATCCTGCGACAGCTTCGCATCATAAAGCATTACCGCACAGATAGCCGACCGGGTAGGTTTTATATCAAAACCGATGGCTGTCATCCTGCTTATGAAATACTCTGAGTTCCTGTGCAGCCTGTCCTGGAGTTCATTTGTGCCGGTCATCATTTCAACCATCTTTATTCCGGCTGCTGCAACGAGCGGAGGGATTGAGTTGGAGAACAGGTAGGGTCTTGATCTCTGCCTCAGAAGCTCGATGATCTCTTTCTTCCCGGTTGTGAATCCTCCTATTGCTCCCCCGAATGCTTTTCCGAGAGTGCCTGTAATTATCTCCACCTGTCCCATGAGCCCGTAAAGCTCAGTCACACCGCGCCCTGTCTCACCTACAACACCTGCCGAGTGGGATTCATCGACCATCACCATGGCGTTGTATTTTTCTGCCAGTTCGATTATCTGCCTGAGGGGAGCAACGTTGCCGTCCATTGAGAAAACTCCGTCAGTAACAATTAATCTGAACCGTTGTTCCTGTGCCAGCTGGAGCTGGTTCTCAAGGTCATCCATATCTGCATTCTCGTACCTGTAACGGACTGCCTTGCAAAGCCTTACCCCGTCAATAATAGAAGCATGGTTCAATGAATCGGAGATTATTGCATCTTCACTGGTAAGAAGCGGTTCAAACACACCTCCGTTTGCATCGAAGCACGCTGCATACAGGATCGTATCTTCAGTCCTGAAGAATTTTGCAATCTTCCTTTCCAGTTCCTTGTGAAGGTTGGTCGTTCCGCAGATAAACCGCACTGACGACATTCCGTATCCGTGGCTGTCGAGGGCAGCTTTGGCGGCGTCACAGAGTTGTTGGTTACCTGAAAGTCCGAGGTAATTGTTAGCACAGAAGTTAAGGACTTTCTGGCCGCTTTCGAGGGTTATCTCTGCTCCCTGGGGGGAAATAATAATACGTTCGTTTTTGTAGAGTCCGGCCTTCTTTATTTCATTCAGCTGGTCATTAAGATGGCTTTGAAAAGGAGTATACATTAATAGAATTCTTAATCAGAAAGGCGCAAAAATCAATATATCATAATTTAAAAATCATGATGATAATCATTTTGTGGAACAAAATTCCGGAAATCACATGCCATATTTTGCTATGATCTCCTCCCTGGAAAGACCCAGGATACCGTATTTCTTGCCGACTTTGATAAAAGCTTCCAATGCTTTCTCCAGATGCTGGATCTCATGTCCGGCGGAGATTTGTGTCCTTATCCTGGCCTGTCCATTGGGAACTACTGGAAAGAAGAATCCAATGGCATATATTCCTTCATTATAGAGATCCTTTGAAAAATCCTGAGAAAGTTTTGCATTGAATAGCATAACCGGAACAATAGGACTGTTTCCTTCCTTAATTATAAATCCAGCTTCATTAAGTCCTTTTCTCCACCAGGCAGCATTTTTCTCGAGTTTGTCGCGTCTTTCGGTACTTGCGGAAAGAATATCAAAAACCTTAAGTACGCCGGCAACAATTACAGGTGATATGGTATTGGAGAACAGGTAAGGGCGTGCTCTCTGTCTGCACATCTGTACAATTTCCTTCCTGCCGGAGACACATCCCCCGGAGGCACCTCCAAGTGCTTTGCCAAAAGTTGTGGTGATAATATCAATGTTGCCAACCACGTTGCAATACTCGTGCGTTCCTCGTCCTGTTCTTCCGATAAATCCTGAGGAATGGGAATCATCAACGAGGATCATTGCATCATATTTCTCACAGAGATTTACCATTTCATCGAGCCTTGCGATATCACCGTCCATGGAAAACACGCCATCGGTTATCACAAGTTTTATTCTCTTATCAGCATGAAGCTGGAGTTTCTCTTCAAGATGTTCCATATTGGAATGTTTGAAGGTGTCATGCTGGGCACTGCATAATCTCATTCCATCAATAATGGACGCATGAACAAGCCTGTCGGATATCATTATATCCTCACTTGTAAGAATAGCTTCAAACACACCTGCGTTGGCATCCATGCATGAAGGGAAAAGGATAGTATCCTCAGTACCTAAAAACTCCGTGACTTTATTTTCCAGTTCCCTGTGGATATCCTGTGTTCCGCAAATAAAACGGACTGATGACATCCCATAACCTCTGCTTTCAAGGCCTTCATGGGCTGCTCTGACTACCTCCGGATGACTTGATAATCCCAGGTAGTTATTGGAGCACATATTAATTACTTTCTTTATTGCGGCCCCGGATGGAAATTCAACTTCAATATCAGCTGCCTGGGAAGAGTGGATAAACCTCTCTTCTTTATAGATACCTGCATTCCGGATCTCAGATAGCTGGGTTCTGAAAATGTCTTTTACCTTGCTGCTGTAACTCATGACTTCGGTTATTTGTTGATATACTGGTTCACAAGCTCAACTATCTTATTTACAGAATCAAATGCTTCAGGGGTAGCTTTGGAAGGGGGTATTTTTATTTTGAATTTATTTTCAAGGAAAACGAGAAGGGAAACCATTGAAAAGGAATCAACGTATCCACTTGAGATCAATGGGGTGTCAAATGTGATTTCTTCATCTTCTTCAAGGTATTCCTTAACTATATAACTCCGGACAAGTTCTTTAATATCTTCCATGACATTTTTAATATTAAATGTTTATCAATATGTGAATTAATTAGTCGTTTTCCAGAGTGGAGATATCTCCTATTTCTTCTCCCCATTCTTTTGCGTGTAACAATCTCCTCATTATTTTCCCGCTTCTGGTTTTGGGCAGCTTATCCATAAATTCAACGGCTTGAGGCATGGCAAGCGGTGATAGTTTCTTTCTTATAAAATTCATTATTTCCAGTTCAAGATCAGGGTTGGCATTGAATCCTGGTTTCAGGGTAATGAACGCTTTAACAACCTCCATGTTTATTTCATCCGGTTTGGCCACAACAGCCGACTCTGCAACTGCAGGATGTTCAAGCAAAGCAGATTCAACCTCGAATGGACTTACCAGGTGCCCTCCCGTATTAATAACATCGTCATCCCGTCCGATAAACCAGAAATATCCCTCGGCGTCAATGCTTGAACGATCGCCGGACAGGTACCAGCCATTTTTGAATTTTTCCCTGTATTTCTCTTCATTATTCCAATAACTTCTCATCATTGAAGGCCAGCCTGGCTGGAAAGCTATAAGCCCCACTTTACCTGTTTCCTTTATAGGTTCATATGTTACCGGATCAAGTAACGTGCCTGTGATACCAGGGAATGTTTTACCCATGGATCCGGGTTTTACCTTCATTCCCGGGAAGTTTGTTATCATAATACAACCTGTCTCTGTTTGCCAGAAGGTATCATGAAATGGTTTATCAAACATTTTAATAGACCAGAGAACTGCCTCTGAATTCAATGGTTCACCAACGCTTGCCAGATGACGTATACTTTTAAGATTATACTGCGCTACGACTTCATCTCCTGCCTTCATCAGGGACCTTATTGCTGTCGGTGCCGAATACCACACAGTTATCTGATAGTCATCTATGAACCTGTACCAGGCATGAGCAGAAAATCCGGCATCCAGAACACATTGGGTAATTCCAAGGCTCCATGGCCCGATTATACCGTAGGAGGTACCGGTAACCCAACCAGGATCTGCGGTGCACCAGTAAATATCATTTTCCTGGAGATCCAGTACCCATTTAGTTGTGAGATATTGTGATATAAGTGAATAATGGACATGCTTTACCCCTTTTGGCTGACCGGTAGTGCCTGAGGTATAGTGCAGTACAGATGGTGATTCAGCTTTTGTAGGAAATATTTCAAGATTTCCTACAGGTGGTGAATCACTCAAACTGAAAGCTATTTCTTTGTTTTCAAGCTTCTTTGTGACAACATGATCGACTACAATTATGAACTCAAGGTGAGGTAGCCGGTCACGGATCATTCGTACTTTGGACAGATGCCTGCTTTGGGTGATTATTGCCCTGGTCTGGGCATTTTCAAGCCGGACGAAAAGAGATTCTTCACCAAATGCAGAAAAAAGTGGCTGAACAATTGCCCCGATCTTCAGAACTCCCAGGAAAGAAAGGTATAACTCCGGAATCCTGTCCATGAAAAGGCAAACTCTGTCCTCATCCTTGATTCCGAGGTTGCGAAGAAAAGATCCTATTGTATTTCCGGCAATACGGATATCATTAAATGTAAATGTCTTTTTTATGCCTCCGAATCCTTCGTAATAAAGAGCAATTTTTTCAGCTTTGCCTTTTAAACAGATCCTGTCAGAACAGTACCATCCGATATTCAATATGTTTCCATTGCTGTACTCAAGCTCTTTTTCAGCAATCGACCATTTAAAATCCCTTATCCTTTCTTCGTACAGGCCAAAATTTGACATGAAAATTATTTATAATTTACCCTGACATCCAAGATAAACAATTTTTTTATCACCTAAACTGTTGTAAAGAAAAGTTTTAAGGCAGGGTGCTAATCCCAGTTAAGAATTACTTTTCCGCAGTTGCCCTCTTCCATGGCATCAAAGCCCTTCTGGAAATCGTCGATTCCAAACCTGTGTGTAATAACAGGATTGAGGTCAATTCCACCGATGATCATCTGTTCCATCTTGTACCATGTTTCCCACATCTCACGTCCGTAGATACCCTTCATTGTTATTGCCTTAAAAATGATGTCGCTCCAGGGAACCTCGAAATTTGAGGGCAGTATCCCAAGGAGGGAAATGCTCGATCCGTTGTACATGTTGCTTATCATCTCCTTGAAGGCTTTCGGTGAACCTGACATCTCGAGGCCCACGTCAAAGCCCCTCATACCCAGCTTCTTCACGGCGTCGGAGATCTTTTCTCCCCTGGAAGGATTCACCACGAGTGTTGCACCCATCTTCCGTGCTATTTCCAGCCTGTAGTCGCTCAGGTCGCTTGCCACAATGAACCTTGCTCCTGCATACCTGGCTATGGCAATGGCCATGCTGCCTATAAGTCCGGCCCCGGTTACAAGCACATCCTCGCCCAGAAGGGGAAATGAAAGTGCAGTATGCGTTGCGTTCCCGAAAGGGTCCATAATTGCTGCCCACTCATCGGGAATCCTGTGATCGAGCGGAATTACGTTTGTAGAAGGTATCTTCACATATTCGGCAAAGCTGCCATCGATGTTGACCCCTACGCCAATAGTGTTTTCACATACATGTTCCTTACCTCTCCGGCAGTTCCTGCAGTGTCCGCAGGCAAGGTGGCCTTCGCCGGTAACTCTTTCCCCGATCTTCAGATTTGTGACGCCGGCACCCATGCTGTGGATCGTCCCCATGTATTCATGTCCGATCACCATAGGGGTCTTTATTGTCCTCTGCGCCCATTCATCCCACTTATAAATGTGGAGGTCGGTTCCGCATATGGCAGACTTACTGACCTTGATTATCACATCGTTCAGACCTGGTTCCGGTATGGGGACCTCCTGCATCCAGAGACCTTTTTCGGGCCTGGCTTTTACCAGTGCTTTCATTTTCTTCATTGATTGTGTTATTAACCTGAGGTGAAAGGTACAAAAGACAAATTTAACAGAAATCTCTTCGCCGGAAGCTGATTTACTGCATACTATTATATATGCCTCTATTTGCCTATCTTTGTTATGTTTCAAATTCAACATGTTACTATGCAGAAAGTACGTGTCAGGTTTGCCCCGAGTCCGACAGGTCCGCTTCACATCGGAGGAGTCAGGACTGCCCTTTACAATTACCTTTTCGCAAGGAAGAATGGGGGGACATTCATTCTAAGGATTGAGGATACCGATCTTGCCAGGTTTGTTGAAGGTGCGGAAGAGTATATAATGGAATCGCTGAAGTGGTGCGGGATTAAAGTTGACGAAGGTATAAACGAAGGCGGGAATTACGGCCCTTACAGGCAGAGCGACAGGAAGGAATTGTACCGCAGGTATGCTGAAGAACTTGTAGATAAAGGGGCTGCCTATTACGCTTTTGATACTCCCGGTGAACTGGAAGAGCGCAGGACGGAAACTGAAATTGAGGGAAGTACATTTATTTACAATGCCCTCTCAAGGGAAAAACTCAGGAATTCGTTGTCGCTTCCCGAAGAAGAATGGAAAAATCGGATAAATGACGGAGAGCCCTATGTGATCCGCTACAAAATGCCGGCCGGAGAAAATATCCATTTCGATGACCTGATCAGGGGCCACATTGTGGTCAACACGGATACTCTCGACGACAAGGTTCTGTTCAAATCCGACGGTATGCCAACCTACCACCTGGCAAACATTGTTGATGACCATCTTATGGAGATCAGCCATGTTATCAGGGGAGAAGAGTGGCTGCCATCACTACCCCTGCATGTATTGCTTTACAGGTCTTTCGGATGGCAGGCCCCTTTGTTCGCACACCTTCCGCTGCTTCTGAAGCCGGACGGCAAGGGCAAGCTCAGCAAGCGGGACGGCGACAGGATGGGCTTTCCCGTATTCCCTCTCTACTGGCCATACGGAGAAACGGCAAAAGGTTACCGCGAAGAAGGGTATCTTCCTGAAGCCTTCGTGAACATGCTGGCGCTACTGGGCTGGAATCCGGGCACTGAAAAGGAAATCTTCAGCATGGAGGAACTCATCGGCGAATTCTCGATCGAGCGGGTTCATAAGTCAGGATCACGTTTTGATCCCGAAAAGGCAAAGTGGTTTAATCATTTTTACCTTCAGAAACAGGGGAACAGGCAGTTGGCGCTGGAATTCCGGGAGATACTAAGGGCCCGGGGATTCCATCACGACATCGTGGAACTGGAGGTGCTGGTCGGACTTGTAAAGGAAAGGATAAGTTTCCTGCATGAGATCTGGAATGAAACGGATTTCTTCTTCGTTGCTCCGGTGGCGTACGATGAAACAGTGATAAAAAAGAGATGGAAGGCAGAAACCCCTGCACAGCTGACTGAGCTTAAGGCGGTCCTCGAAGGAATACAGGATTTTACTCCTGCCGGTATTGAGCAGAAGGTCAGGGAATGGATTGAAGGCAGAGGCTACAACACCGGAGCCGTCATGAATGCTTTCAGGCTTGTCATTGTCGGGGCTTCCAGGGGACCTCACATGTTCGACATCATTTCCTGGATAGGCAAGGAAGAGACTATCAAGAGAATAGACAGGGGCATTGAGGTTATTGGAGCAGGTGCAAAATGAATTATCCCGGACCTTCCGATTACATTGACATTCACAATCATGGTAGCAAGGCATCTCCTGGCATTTTCACCATCGAGACGCTTATGGCACATGAAGGGAGAGAACCAGTTGATCTGGAAGGAATTACATTCACAATTGGCATACATCCATGGTATCTGGATGAGGGGAACAAGGGTCTCCTGCTGGAAAAGGTAAAAGAGCTTGCAGGCAATCCCAATGTTGCAGCAATCGGTGAGGCAGGTTTTGACAGGATCAGGGGTGCTTCCCCCTTCTTGCAGAAGGAGATCTTCGAAGAACAGGTTATCATTTCGGAGAATTGTCACAAGCCGCTTGTTATTCATTGTGTGAGGGCCTGGGATGAGCTTCTGACTGAACATAAGCGGCTCAGACCTAAGATGCCCTGGCTTGTGCATGGATTCAGGGGTAAGCCTGAGCTGGCGGCACAGCTCATAACTAAAGGAATGTACCTGTCATTCTGGTTCGAGTTTGTTATGAGACCTGAATCAGCTCCGCTTCTGAAAAGTGTGCCGGTGGACAGAATTTTTCTCGAGACCGACGGTGCTGATATTGATATCAGGGATATCTATGAAAAGGTATCTTCAGATCTGGAAATAGATGAAGATTTGTTGAAAACAAGGATATATTCGAATTTTTGTAGTTTTTTTGACCCCCCACCCCCCCTAAAGGGGGGCAAAAATCCACTGCTTTGGGTATAGGAACCAGTGGACTAAATTAATTATGGAGAGTTGGCTATCGCGGACGGAAATGCTTATCGGAGCTGAAGCCCTGGCAAAACTTAAGGCTTCAAGGGTTCTTGTTGTGGGGCTTGGGGGAGTAGGAGCCTATGCGGCTGAACTGATAGGCCGGGCAGGGATTGGTTCAATGACCATTGTCGACGGCGATAAAATCCTTCCCTCGAACAGGAACAGGCAGCTTCTTGCCCTTGGAAGCACAAACGGGAAAAGCAAGGCAGAGCTGATGCGGGAGAGGCTTCTTGATATAAACCCTGGCCTGAATGTTACCGCATTAAATGAATATATCAGGGATGAAAGGATGATAGAGATCCTTGATGAAGGGTTTGATTATGTGGTAGATGCAATCGACACACTCTCCCCGAAGATCTTCCTTATCTATCATTCACTTCAGCGTAAGTATCCGGTTGTTAGTTCAATGGGCTCGGGTGGCAAGTTTGATCCCCTGAAGATCAGCATTGACGACATATCCGAGACCACAAACTGCACGCTGGCCCGCATCCTCAGGAAGAAGCTTCACAAGCTTGGAGTAAGGGATGGCTTTACGGCGGTTTATTCGCCGGAGCCAGTCGATAAAAAGAAAGTCGTCCCGGCCTCCGGTGAACGTAACAAGGCTTCGGTGGTCGGAACGATTTCCTATATGCCGGCAGCTTTCGGTATCGCCTGCGCCTCGGTGGTTATCCGCGACCTCGCTGGGATAGAAAGATGATCCCGGAGCTTACCGGTTATTTATCTTTCTTGGGCGCCGTTTCCTCAGTGACAACCTTTGCAGTGAATCCAAGCTTTTCGATAGCTTTCTTAACATCTGCGGTATTATTCTTGTCTTTCTGGTAGGTTACAGTAACCTCCTGGGTTTTAAGGTCGCACTTTACATCCTTAATGCCCTTTTCCTGGGGCAGGTTTGTCATCACCTTGTTCACGCAGTTGTTGCATTCAATCGAAGTCTTGAATTTGACTGTCTCAGTGTTCTTTGCTTTGTCCTGTGCGGTAAGCATGAGAGGAACTGCTGCAAGCAGCATAGCGGCCAAAAGTTTCTGGATTGTTTTCATGTTTTAAAATGTTTGGTTATGACTATTAAATATCGCGGTTAAAGAATATCCTGAATCCGGCATAGATCTTCCTGCCATGCACGGGGCCCCATATGAGGCTTGAATCGAAGAATTCGCCAAAAGGATCGTCAGCTGCTATGATCGGATCATGCTGTTTGTAGTTTGTAAGGTTTTCTGATCCGATATAAACATTCCATTTTTTGAAATTCCTGGTAATTTGTGCATTCATGACCACGTAGGGGTCGAAGGAATCGCTGCGCCTGTATTGTTCAGGGTTTGATGCAGTTGAAGGTACCCTGCCTGGTCCGTTCAGCTGAAGAGTGTAGTCGAACTGCCATTTTCTCAGGTGTGTCAGCCAGGAAGCGGTCAGCAAGCCCTTGTATCTGCTTGTGAGGGGCTTTTCCCTCAGAACTCCGTCGATGGTCATTTTAACATCATTCCACCTCCATGCGGCGAGGAGGTCGAAGCCTTCAATGATGGTTGAAGAAGCTTCGAGCTGGAACACATTGGAATAAGACTTGCCGTCGAGGTTATAAAACCTCACCTCATCGGTGCTGGCATCCATATCGGCAATTATCTGGCTGATAAAACTTGTCCGGTACGCTTCGGCAGACAGCCTGAGTATCCTGCTGCCTGCAGGTACTGATGCGGTGAGGCTCATTCCTGCATTCCACGCTTCCTCGATGTCAAGGTTGTCGGCTATCGTCATCTCGCGGCTGCTTGCCAGAAGGAACGCGTTTTCAGCAAGAACGTTGCCTGTCCGGTAACCCTTACCGGCTGAAGCCCGGAGAGTAAATACAGGGCTGATTACATATCTGAGATGTACTCTCGGGGTAAAAAGAGTTCCGTAGAGATTATGGAAATCGGTACGTACACCTGCTATTATGGTTACGAGCGCACTGTCGGTATATGTGTATTGTGCAAAAATACCGGGAACCGATTCTTCCCTTCCGAAGGAAAGCGCATCAAGTTTTTCGTCGTACAGGTCGTACTTATAGCTTACGCCGGCATCGATGGTATGTTTGGATAATCCCGGATTCCACTGGAAAAGGAGATTTGTATAATATGTTTTCTGGGTGCCGTCATAAAGTCGGGTTCCTATCGATGATTCCTGGTTATGATATGCGGCATTCTGTATCCATCCTAACGACATTGATTCGTTTTTTCCAAACACGCCGCCCACTTTTGCAAACCCTTCCATCCTTCGGGTGTTGATCAGTATCCCGAAGCCGTCGGACCAGGTGTCAGGATTGTCGGGCTGGTAAGCAAACTGACCGCCTATCCTTTCTTCTCCCAGGTACCTGAACCCGGTGCGGAAGGTGAACTTTTGAGTCATGTAATCCCACCTGTTGAAAAGGTTATACTGTACGATATCAGGTTCATCCCTGAAACCGTCGTGGTTATGGTCTGACGTTGCACTCTGCCTCTCACCGTGTCCGGAGATCATGGTGCTCCAGTGGTCGTTGATGAGCAGAGAAGTGTTAAGGTTTACCTCCTGGCGCCCGGCATCACTAAGGAACCCGTTCATATAGAACTTTTCGCTGTTCCGTGGTTTCTTGTATTCCACGTTTATCTGCCCTGCCATCGATTCATAACCGTTCCTGACTGAAGATGTTCCCTTGGAGATCTGGATTGATTCCATCCAGGGTCCGGGAATGTAGTTAAGGCCATAAGCTGTATTAAGCCCGTAGACTGCCGGTATGTTCTCGGTCAGGATCTGGGTATAGGTGCCTGCGAGGCCCAGCAGCTGTATCTGCTTTGCTCCTGTAGCTGCATCTGAGTAATTAACATCCACCGAAGCGTTTGTCTCAAAGCTTTCGGAAAGGTTGCAGCATGCTGCCTTACAAAGCTCGGCCCCTGTGATATTGACCGTAAGTATTGTCTCGGCCCTGTCTATATGCGTTCCCTGGGATCTGCCGAAGATCACAACTTCCTCCATTTCCTTTCCCTGTACAAGCTTATGGGTTATATATTCTTCTCCGGGTTTTACGGTTATGGTGTCGGTGCGGTATCCCACGAAACTTATTACGAGCCTGTCGGTTTCCCGAACTCTCCTGATGCTGAAGTAGCCGGCAATATTTGTGGTGGCTCCTGTGGTAGTACCTGCCCATACCACATTTGCCCCTGGCATCCCAAGCTCATCCTTGTCTGCTGCATCAATGATCTTCCCCTCAAGTTTTCCCTGGCCTGCCGCCACTACGGGAAGGATGAGGATTATTATGATTAGATTGAATATTTTAAAGTTCATCCTGAAAATATTAATGTAATAAAATATCACTGCAAATGGCTTTAATTGCCATTATGCACTAATAACAGGATGACTTTCAGGAGAGAAACTGGCACATGGAGGTGATCATCGATCGTCCCCCGTGTTTATTGTGGATTAAGCCGGAATTCGTGTAAGCCTCTGATACCGCCTCTGAACGGGGCAGGGAATATGTAAAGGGAATTATGAAAGGGAGTTCAATAGTTATCTTTCCGGAAGGTGCATAGTTTGTCAGCTTCATCCTGTCGACCTTGAAATGACAGTATTCACCGACGAATGCATGCACTCCGGACTCGTTACCATGGCTGTCGGCAAATCCGCAACAATGATCTTCAGGCTCCTCCGGGGGAAGAAAGATCCCTGTTTCGACTGACAGGTCGCCGCAGTGATGGCAGCTGTGAAGGATCACTGTCAGCCCTGTACTTCCCATTAAGAATGAGAATCCGAGGATCAGTGCCAGGATTAACTGTATGGTATTCCCCTTTTTCACAGGAGCAAATATATAATTATTTGATTATCCTTAAATAAAACGTTGCATTTTACATTTTGTTCAGGAAGAATTGCGGGATGCCTTCCTGAAGATGAAATAGGCGGGCACTCCCACTGCCACGGTTGCAAGAGCTATTGACGATTCAGCAGGCCGTTCGAGGAAGGAGAGGACCAGTATCATCACCCCTGCAGCCATATAAACGACCTGGGTAACAGGGAATCCCGGAAGCCGGAGAGCAGCGGGATTCGTTGCCCTGAGCCTGAAGACACCCATTACCGTCAGCACAGGGAATATTCCGAGCGCGAATCCCATATATGTAAGGACCTGCTCAAAAGATCCCGAGAGTGCAAGGATGCAGGCTATCAGCCCCTGCAGCAGGATAGAGTTTGAGGGAACAAGGAAGCGGGGATGTATTTCTGCTACCGATTTGAAAAACAGGCCGTCCTTTGCCATGGAATAATACACCCTGGGTCCGATGATTATGAAAGCGCTCAGGGAGGAGAAGAGTGCAAAGCCTATCAGAAGTGAGAAGAGTATCTCGGCAGATTTCCCGAAAAGGTTTCCCATGGCAAGTCCGCCGACTGAAATTACACCTTTCATTTCTTCAGGTTTTATTCCATATACATAGAGCACGTTGAGAGCCACATATATCAGAACCACTATTCCTGTACCGTATAGAAGTGACCGGGGAAGGGTTTTCCCGGGATTGCTTATCTCTGCTCCGAGATATGTTGAGGCATTCCAGCCGCTGTAGGCAAACATGATCCACATAAGTGAAAGTCCGATGGTTTTCATTCCAGCAAATCCGGAATTATCATGTGTGCCACCGCCGAAGTTCAGAAAGGAGCCGTTCCCTGAAGAGAACCCGGCGAAAAGAAGGATTCCGATGAGCAGGACTTTCAGTACAGTGAGGATATTCTGGATCTTCGCCCCTGTTTTTATCCCCCTGTAATGTATAAGTGTAAATATCAGGATGACGCTTACTGATATAACCTTTTTTGTCCATACGTCATTCATTATCCCTGCCGAGGAAAGCCACAGGGGAAAACCAGGCACAGCCCTGCAGAAGTATTCGCTGAATCCCATTGCCGATGCTGCAATGGGTGCTGAGAAGCCGACTATGAAGGATACCCATCCGCTCAGGAATCCCAGTATCGGGTGGTAGATCCTCGACAGGAAAAGGTATTCGCCTCCGGCTCCCGGCATGGCAGCTCCAAGTTCGCCGTAAGCCATGGCCCCGCAAAGGGCTATTATACCACCCACGCCCCAAAGGATTATCATCAGGACAGGGTCGCCCAGTCCGGTCATAAGAAGCCCGGAAGTGGTGAATATCCCTGCACCTATCATGTTGGCTATTACTATATTGGTAGCAGGGAACAATCCCAGCTTTCTCTGAAGGTTATCTCCTGTCATCAGGCTGATTTTTACTTGTCGGACTTCTTGTAGCTTATTGAGACACCTCCTCCGGCGCTGTTGACGGTGGTCTCATAGTTTTTAAGGCTTCTCACATAATTGAGGAATTCTCCCTGTCCGCCATAGCCACCGTAACCACGTCCGCGGTCGGAAATATTGTGTGCGGTAAAGCAGCCGCCTGTTTTAAGCTTTGGATCAATATCAATAAAATAATTCTTGTACCATTCCTTGTCGGCATCGCTGAACACAAAATCGAAAGGCCCTTTAAGTTCCCTGACCAGCGAGTGAGCATCGGCCAGCCGTGCATCGATATATTCCGAAAGTCCTGCCTGTCTGAAATTCTCCAGAGCCCTTCTGTGCCGCCCTTCATCGATGTCGATGGTGATTAGCTTGCCTCCGGTTTTGCTGAGGGCCCAGGCTATCCAGATACCCGAATGACCGGTTGAGGTTCCGATCTCCAGGGCGCTTTTATAATTGTTCTTCACGATGATGTCGTAAAGAAGCTGGCCGTCAACTGCCGGTACATTCATATCGTACCACTGACGGGAGTTCTCGGAAAGAAATTTCCTGACTTTCTCGTCGAGAGCACTGTTCCTGTCCGGTGCCTGGCTGTTCGCATTTGTAGTGAGAAAAATGAGAACAGCCGGAATAAAAGCGGTAAACAGATTAAGACTTCTCATGGCTGAATATCTTTTTAATGTCCGTAACAGACAGACACCTAAAAGTAACTTTTTATTTCAGAAGTCCTCCGGGAAGGACATCGGATTCTTTAATTTTATAATTTTACCGTTTGCAAACGCATCAAATGTTAAGTATATGAGCTTTTCGGATTTTATAACGCATCATGGCAGGAAAGTGACCAAAGAGGCATTCATTTATCTTGTACAGGTATCAAGGGTTGACGGCAGGATAGGACCGGAGGAGATGGACCTTCTTCACAAGGAAGGAAGGAAATTCGGCCTTACCGATCCTGAGATCGAGAAGCTGATCAATTCAGAGAAGGATCATCACTACAATCCTCCCTATGCTCTCCAGGAGAAGTTTGAGCACCTTTACAACATAGTGGAAATGGTGCTTGCAGATGATGTGATCAAGGATAAGGAAAGGAAGATGATCAGGCGTTTCGCAATTGAAGCTGGTTTTGAATACTCGAAGATAGATGATCTGATAGAAATTGTTATTGAAGGAGTGGAGAAGAACACTGACGAGGAGAGACTCTTCTGGAAGTTCAAGAAGAAGCTCTTGCACTAGACAAGATAAAAAGGGGCCCGGGGACGGCCCCTTTTCTGTTAACCTGGAATGGAGAACCCATTGCGACCGGATGAAACGCGGTCAGGAATAGTTCCTATTTTGGCATCCCCGCAATCTTATTGTTTACTCCCAGATCCACGACAACATCCCTTCGGTTGCGGGTTACAAGGCAGTTTGTTGTGAACTCCCCGAGAAGTACATCGGTTTCAAGCACGGAAGCCATGAAATTATTGCCCAGGACCTTAAGATCTGAAGCCATGATATCGGAAGAAGTACCATTCAGGGAAATCCCGGTTTTGCCATTACCTATAAACTTATTGGCCACGATCAATGCATCCCTGTTGTTTAAACCTACCATGCCTGTTGCATCTTCATCAAGGAACATCAGGTTGTTCTCAACAATGAATTTCATTGGCATATTTTCTTCAGGGCGGGCAGCCGTTCTCATGTCCAGCAT
The DNA here is from genome assembly GCA_025454775.1 of Bacteroidales bacterium. GTDB lineage: Bacteria > Bacteroidota > Bacteroidia > Bacteroidales > VadinHA17 > LD21. The sequence continues at coordinate 18,947 of JALONU010000037.1, forward strand.
ATAAATGCCAACACCCGCAGGCTGAATGAACGATCCTCCATAATTGGTGGTATGGAAAGTATTACCAGCAAGTTTGAATAAAGCTCTCTTCACCGGGGCTTCATCAGTATAATATCCATATGCGCCCAGGTTTGTGTCATCGATGTATACATCGTACCAGGTGCTGTTCATGAACTGGTTGTTGGTGATAGCTCCCGTAACATTTATATTATCATAATAGAACAGGGGAGAGTATGCATCTGTAAAGATGTTGTGATTCACATTTATCTTTCCTCCCCCCATGCCGGCAAGGTCAACTGCACACATGGAACCGTTGAATTTGCAATTTGACAGGTCAAGGTCTCCGATGGTTCTCTCGCCGGTGCCCGTCCACAGAAAGTCATGGCCAAACCATATGCAGACGGAGAGATTATATTTCAATCCTCCTCCGTCCGGGGAATTCGTCCCGGCCTTGAAAGAGCAGTTTCTCACGGTTGCCTTCACCGAATGTCCTTCTGGTATTACTCCATCCCCAGGGAGTATATCGGTAAATTTGACGAATACATACAGGTCCCTGGCATATGTCAGGTAGTTTTCGGCACAGGGATCTCCGTCATCCGTTATGAAGGAGATATCTGACAGCGTGGTATTGCCTCCGATAAATGATAATAGAGACACACATCCGATTGTGCTTGATTCCTCAAGGCATAAAAGTCCCAGCACAGGCTTCACAAAGGTTTTTCCCTGGCCTGCACCCCTGACAGTGCCGAAGAAATCGTACACTTTAATGAAGTTTACAATATAAGTGCCGGGTTGAAGCTGTACAACTGTTCCCGCACCTTCATCCTTTGCCAGGTTAATGGCGTCGAGGATGTTTTGTGTATCGTCGGTACCGGTAGGAGCCGGAACCATAATTGCAGGACAGCTGAAGTGCTGTCCGTGTCCCATTCCCGAGTGGAAATCCGGTCCGGGACCGAATCCCTCGTCTTTTGCGCATGATGCCACCAGGCATGCTGCTGCAATGAAAATAATAAATTTAATTTTTCCCATAATATGGTTGATTAAGGTTGTTGTCCAGGTTATTGTTTATGCAAAAGTAAACCCTAGCAGGAGCTCAAATCCACCTCATTTGTTCCAAAAAGTTGCCATATGGTTTCATTTTCGTCAAAAAACCAGGGATTTTAGTATGCTGGTTCAGAAAAAATGTGTAACTTTTATCTTTACCGTTAACCTGGTCATATAACAGGTTTGCCTTATTATTTCAGCACAGGCAATGAAAAGAAGAGTCGCATCCGCTCTTGTATGCATTCTTTTTATGCTATCTGCTTTCACGACATATCAGTGCTTTCAGACAGTAAAGGGTTTATCTGGTTCGGAAAGGAGAACGGCCTTTACAGATTCGACGGCAGGAAATATCTGTTATTTCCTGTCGGGGGATCAGACAGCTCTGTTTACGGCCATACTATAGCCTGTATACACGAAGACAATGAAGGATATATTTGGGCAGGCACCTATACAGCTCTAAACCGCCTCGACCTGCGTACAGGGAAAATAAAACATT
>JALONU010000184.1 GCA_025454775.1 Bacteroidales bacterium
AAAGAAAAAACGATGATAAAGGACACCTTGCTGAGCAGAAGGACCATCAGGAAATACTCCGCTAAACCAGTTGATGATGAGCTTCTTACATATATCCTTGCCAGGGGATTCAGGACGTCGACTACAGGCAATATGCAGGTATACAGCATTATAATTACCAGGGACCAGGCAATGAAGAAACAGCTTTCACCACTTCATTTCAACCAGAAAACGGTAACTGAAGCCCCGGTCGTCCTGACATTCTGTGCCGATTTCAACAGGTTCAGCAAGTGGTGTGTTCAGAGAAATGCAGACCCCGGCTATGATAATTTCCTGTCGTTCATGACGGCCGCCATCGATGCCCTGATCGTTGCGCAGACAGTCTGTATTGCCGCAGAGGATCAAGGCCTCGGGATCTGTTATCTCGGAACAACCACCTACATGGCGCATAAGATAATAGAAGTCCTCCGGCTGCCGAAAGGTGTGGTGCCTGTGACGACGATAACTCTTGGCTGGCCGGATGAAAATCCTGAACAGGTGGACAGGCTGCCCCTCGAAGCTATAGTCCATAAGGAAACATACAGGGACTATTCGCCGGAGGAAATCGACATGTTATACAAGGAGAAGGAAGAACGGCAGGATTCAATTCAGTTTGTTAAGGAAAACAACAAAGAGACTCTTGCACAGGTGTTCACCGATGTGAGATACAAGAAGGCTGATAATGTGCATTTTTCAAAATTACTTTTGCAGGTGCTTAAGGACCAGGGATTCATGAACCAGTAACCCTCCGTGGTTCTCTGTGGACCTCCGGATTTACTCTGTGTAAGTTCTTCTTTTTTTCTTACACAGAGTTACACAGAGAAGACACAGAGAACCACAGAGTAAATAACTCAATTAAGTTATGAAAAGGAGATCTTTATTTGTACTTTTTTCTTTTTTGTTTATTGTTCTTTCCGCCCAGAAAGAGGGAACAATCGTAATCGATGATGCTGTCCGACAGCATTACAGGCAGGAGATCCTGATCCCGGATATACCCGGCTATGTGACCCTTAAATGTGATTTTCACCTTCACACAGTATATTCCGACGGTTCACTGTGGCCGACGGTACGTGTCAGCGAAGCCTGGGAGGACGGCCTCGATGCTATCGCGATCACCGACCATATCGAGAATCATCCGAAAAAGATGCCCGGGCAGAAACGGGCTCAGTATGATGTGGCGCTTCCTTCCGCACTAACGGCAAACATAATCCTTATAAGAGGCGGAGAAATTTCAAGAAGCATGCCTCCCGGACATTTCAATGCACTGTTCGTGAAGGATGTCGATGCCCTCGATCTTCCCGACGTGATGGATGCTATTGGTGAAGCTGTAAAACAGGGAGGATTTATAATCTGGAATCATCCGGGATGGCGTAAACAGCAGCCCGACACTACAAAGTGGTGGAAGGAACATGACGAGATCTACCGCAGGGGCTGGATGCATGGCATTGAAGTATTCAACGAGAAGGAATGGTACCCGGAAGCCATCCGCTGGGCTATGGAGAAAAACCTGACGATAACCGGCAATTCGGATGTCCACGATTTCTACGAGAATTATTACGACCAGGGGAAATATCCGGTCCGCCCTGTAACTCTTGTTTTTGCGAAAGAAAGGACTGAAGAAGGAGTTAAGGAAGCAATGTTCGCCAGGAGAACCGCCACCCTGTTCTTCAATAATCTTGTGGGAAGAAAGGAACTCATTGAGCCTCTTATTATGAGATCAATAAAGGTCGAACCTTCCCACTTCCATGAAGATGGATATGCATATTTCAGTGTTAAAAATTTAACAGATATCGAATTTACGATGGTGAAAACCGGCACCGACAAATCAGAGCTGCCTGAACGAACTGTCCTGCCCCGGAGAGGAACAATAGTTCTGAGAGCAAAACAACCTAAAGGTCAAACAGTTTCATATACCTATAATCTTGAAAATGTTTTAACCGGAGTGGAACAATATTATGAATACAGAATCACAGTTAAATAATCTTTTAAACGCAAAGAGCGCTAAGCCCGTCCGCGCTGAAGATTCGGCGGGTAGATACACGCAAAGAGCGCAAAGAATTCTGTACAAAGGTATCTGCTTCGCGTCCTTTGCGTCGAAGCCTCTGCGTCCTTTGCGGTTTCGGATTTCATTTTCCGTAGTTCTGTTCTTCCTGATTCTATTTCTGACCGGTTCATGTAAATCAGAGCAACCGGTCGACTATGTAGATCCTTTCATCTGCACTCAGGGCGACCATGGCCAGTGGCTGCCGGCAGCCCTGGTACCCTTCGGGCTGGTCGAGCTTTGTCCCGACACCTGGCCTGGCAGCCTGACAGCCGACGGCGACTTTGCCCACGGAGGCTATGACTGGTCCGACTCCCATATACGTGGCTTCAGCCATTTTCATAAAGGCAGTTCGGGAGGTACAACCGTACACGACAGGGCTGGGCAGATCTCAGTCCTGCCGTTCTCGTCAGAACCCGCAGATACCTTTTTTCTGAATCCGGTTATGGCTATCAATAAGGACTCGGAAAAGGCCAGTGCCGGATTTTATTCGGTATATCTTCCTGATGATAAGATACTTGTGGAGCTGACAGCAACGACAAGAAGCGGATTTCACAGGTACTCCTTTGGCAGCGGTTCAGAAAGGAAGCTATTTATTTATGAGGGCAACAGGGGAGGAGCCTCAGGGATCTCATGCACCATGACTGATGAATCAACCCTCGAGGGTTCTCTCGGTAACAAATATTTCGTGATGAAGTTTGATTCGCCGGTGACAGCCACAGCGATTTTCGACGGCAAAAATGTAAAACCAGGCAATTCCCTTGAAAAGCAGGATAACAGCGGTATCATAATTGAATTCGCCGGTAACAGCGCAAGGCCGCTGCTTGTAAAAACCGGTGTTTCTCTTACATCTATCGAGGCAGCCCGGAAGAATCTTGAAACGGAATCCCCGCACTGGGATTTCGACAAGATCAGGGATGATGCATATGAAACCTGGAACAAAATACTTTCAGGCATTGAAGTGAAGGGCAGCAATGCAGAAGACAAAACTATTTTCTACACTGCCCTTTACCATACATGCTTTCTGCCGGTCATTCAGTCAGATGCAGATTGCAGTTATACGAAACTCGACAACACGCCGGGTAAAGCAGAAGGATACCAGCATTATGCCGGTTACGCTTTCTGGGATTCCTTCAGGACCAAATACCCGTTATACAGCCTGTGGATACCATCAGTGTACAGCGATATAACCACCTCCTTGAGAAATCTTTACGAGCAGGCCGGGGGATGGGGCTCTCTTCCTGGGAGCGATCATCCTCCTCATGGCACAAGTTTCTGCGTAGAGGGCAGCAACGGTTACCAGACCTTTGCAGAGTGCAGGCATGAACATATGCTGATGGTTGTTGCAGATGCATATTTCAAGGGACTGATGAAAACCGATATGAAGGATGTTTACCCATATATGATGAAAGAAGCGCTCCTGCAGATGCCTGAAAAATATGATTCGATCAGGTATATCCCTGCACGTCCCGACCAGACAGGTGAATACTGCTGGGATAACTGGGCGCTTGCACAGGTTGCAAAATCGCTAGGCAATGAAAGGGATCACGAATACCTGATGAAAAGGTCGCAGTACTGGCGAAATACATGGGATCCTTCAATAAAGTATTTCCGTGCACGTGCGGCAGACGGAACCTGGCTCGACTTCCCCGAAGACCCGGCGATGAACCGCGAGAAGTATACTTACGAAGGCAGCAAATGGCACTGGCGATGGAACGTGATCCATGATGTGCCATCACTTATTGAAGCTTTCGGAGGCAGGGATCAGTTTGTAAAGGAGCTCGAGTATTTCTTCGATAAGGATCTCTACACAGCAGGCAACCAGATCGACCTGCAGGCTCCCTTCCTGTTCAACATGGCTGGATCGCCCTGGCTTACACAGAAATGGGTCAGAAAGATCCTCACCGAACCGATCGTTCAGCAGTACGGCACCCACGGGTTTTTCATCGAACCGGTTTTTGACCGTGTTTACAAATCTTCTCCCGACGGTTATCTTGAGGAAATGGATGATGATTACGGATGCATGTCGGGATGGTATGCCATGTCGGCTATGGGGCTCTACCAGATGTGCCCCGGACAGCTGGTCTACCAGGTTACTGCTCCCATCTTTGATGAAGTCACAATCGATCTTGATCAGGCATTCTATTATGGAAAGAAGTTCATTATCAGGGCCGAAGGGCTGAGCGGTGAAAACATCTACATACAATCGGCAACACTGAACGGGAAGCCTTTCAGCAGATCCGAAATTACGCATGAAGAATTAGTAAAAGGAGTAGAGCTGGTTTACCAGATGGGAAGTGAACCAAATAAGAATTGGGGATTATAGTTTATTAAGTCCTTCGTGATACTTAGTGTGAACTTTGTGTTCCTTTGTGGTTTAGGAAGAATATTTTACCACGAAGGTTCACCAAGGTTATCACAAAGGAACACGAAGGAAACAGTAGTGAATTTCATATTTGTCATGATAACGGTACCTACACTATTACTGGATGAGGAGAAATGCAGGCGCAACATCCGGATGATGGCCGAAAAAGCCAGGAACAGCGATGTTGTGTTCAGGCCTCACTTCAAAACACACGTCTCGCATGAGATCGGGAACTGGTTCATGGAGGAAGGTGTCGAAAAGATAACCGTATCTTCTCTCCGGATGGCTCAGTATTTTGCCTCCGGCGGTTGGAAGGATATCCTGGTGGCTTTCCCTGTTAATATCCTTGAGATCGAACTGATAAATATCCTTGCAGCAGATATAGACCTTTCCGTTCTGGTTGAGTCGCCTGAAACAGTGAGATTTCTGGTGGAGAATCTGAATTCAAGGATTGGTCTCTATATTAAGATTGACAGCGGTCTTAGAAGAACTGGCATTCCGTTTAACAATCCGGATGCTGTCAGGGAGATATTGAACGAAGCAGGTAAATCGGGTCTCATATCCTTAAGGGGGTTTCTCACCCATGCGGGTCATAGCTATAAAGCGACATGCCCTGAGGAGATAAGCCGGATCCATTATGAAAGCATTTCAGGAATGGCAGAGCTGAAATACCGGTTCATGAATGAATTTCCCGGGCTGATAATTTCCACAGGCGACACCCCGACCTGCAGTGTAATGGATGATTTCAGCATGACAGATGAGATCCGCCCTGGTAATTTTGTTTTTTATGACCTGATGCAGACAACAATCGGTTCGTGTACCCCTGATATGGTTGCAGTTGCCATGGCCTGTCCTGTTGTAGCTGTCCACCCGGAAAGAAACGAGCTTGTAATTTACGGCGGAGCTGTACATTTTTCAAAGGAAAGTATCACTGATGCTTCCGGAAGGACAATATATGGTGCTGTGTTAGAGGACAATGGTCCCGGTTGGGGAGCAACTGTTCAACATGCGGTACTTTCAAAGCTCTCCCAGGAACATGGAATAGTAGGGGCACCGTCAGAATTCATTGACAGGTTCAAACCGGGAGACATAATAAAGATTATGCCTGTTCATTCATGTCTTACAGCCCATGCGATGGGAGGCTATCTGACACTTACAGGCAGAACCATAACAATGATGGCTTAAACCTTTGTGTTCCTTCGTGTGTACTTTGTGTCCCTTTGTGGTTAAAGAATTTTACCACAAAGTATCACCAAGGGTAACACTAAGGTTCACAAAGGTTTAAACCCTCAGTAATCATTCAAAGCTGATGCCAAGTTCCCTGGCAATTCTAACCAGATCGTCCTTTATTGCCGGGACAAGCTTTATTCCTTCCTTCATTATCCTTTCCTCAGCTTCCCTTTCCGGATCGCCCGGGATAAGAACCCTTTCCTGTCCTTCGGCAGGCTTTGAAGAACGGAAAGTCTCTATCCATTCATCCATTTTCCTTTTGAATTCTTCCGCAGGCTGAAAGGCATCGATACGCATTGCTCCGAAGAAATGTCCGGTCCCTTCCCCGACTTTCTTTTCAAGCACAGGAAGATAAGCCACGCTGGGAGGAACGAAAGGACCGAAATTTGCGCCGCTGAAGACCGCGGAAAAAATATCGACTATCGATGAGAGGCAGTAGCCCTTATGGCTTCCGTGGAGCCTGTCGCCTCCGAGGGTTAGCATCGATCCGCCTGATTTCAGGATTGT
>JALONU010000185.1 GCA_025454775.1 Bacteroidales bacterium
GGCTATGGATGAGAACGTCCTCCGTATGAAGGCAGCTGAATTCGGACTGACCGGTAATAGTTATCATACAGTAAATGAAGCTCTTGCAGCAGCCAGGGCCGGAGCTGCGGAAACTGATGTCATTTTCGTCGGAGGAAGCACATTTGTGGTTGCCGAGGTGTTATAAACTGTGCCGCGTGTTCCGGGAATACCGATCACAGGACAGAAATGAATGCCCGGGACCTATTAAAAAACACAGGAAAATTATTTAATTTTATAAAAACTGATCCGATATGAAAAGGTTTCTTTTGGTGCTTTGCTTAGCATCGTTCGTACTGATGCTCGTAGCACAATCAGGAAAAAAGATCACGATTTTGCATACCAACGACATGCATTCGAGGCTCGCAGGCTACTCGCCCGAGCTTTCATATTCACCACTGACCATAAACGATGACAGGACAGTCGGAGGATTTGCAAGGATCGCAGCCATAATAAAAAAGGAGAAGGCATCGGCAGAAGGAACAGTTCTTATCCTTGATGCCGGTGACTTCCTGATGGGTACCCTGTTCCAGGCACTGGAGCCTTTCAACGGATTCCAGCTCAGGCTGATGAGATCGACAGGTTACGACGTGGTGGCAATCGGCAACCATGAATTTGACTTTGGCCCCGGTAAGCTGGCAGATATCATTAGTGCTTCCGCAGGCAACGGCGCAATACCTCCGGTGTTGCTGAGCAATGCCGTTTTCAGCGATGAAGATCCGGCCGATGACAAGCTGGCTGAGTTGTTCAGCAAAGGCATAATCCGCCACAAGCTCATACTTGAAAGAGATGGTCTCAGGATAGGTTTCTTCTCTCTCATGGGGATCGAAGCTGATGAAAATGCAGCCTTTGCGCCTCCGGTGACTTTTGCAAAACAGATCAGTTCAGCCGCAGCGCTGGTTGAAGAGCTCAGATCCGACGGGTGTGATCTTGTGATCTGCCTTTCCCATTCCGGTGTTTCAAAGGACAAAAAGGGAAACTATGCCGGGGAAGATGCCCTGCTGGCAGCTAAGGTAAAGGGAATAGATGTCATCATCAGCGGGCACTCGCATACACTGCTGGAAAAACCTATGATCGTAAATGGTGTCCCGATTGTCCAGGCAGGGGAATATGGGCAGAATGTAGGAAAGCTGACACTGACCCTGGCAGAAGGGAAGATCACGGTTGCCGATTATACTCTTTTCCCGGTTGATGACAGGATACAGGGCGATCCTGAAGTCAATGCCCTTATCGAGGAGCAGAAGCGGTTCATTTCCGCAGATATCCTGAAGCCCCTTGGTATGGAGTACACAAAGCCTGTAGCAGAAGCCGGATTCCTCCTCCAGCGTGATGAGACGGGAGATGTAGAGAACAGCAACCTCGGACCCCTGGTGGCTGACGCCATACACAGCTATGTCAACAGGCATGTTGAGGGCGGTGCAGACCTCTCCGTGGTAGCAGTGGGGGTCATACGCGACAATATTGTACCGGGTGTACAGACGGCACCGGATATTTTCAGGATCATGTCGATGGGAAGCGGAAATGATAATGTTCCGGGTTACCCCTTGTCGAAATGCTATGTTACTGGCAGGGAGCTTAAGAACATTCTTGAGGTTCTCGTCATGGCAGGTAAATCGGCGCCTTCAAATTACTGCTATTATTCGGGTATCATGGCCGGCTACGATCCGGGAAAGGGATTTCTGAGGAAAATACGTAAAATAGAGATCATCGGTCCTGACGGATCTGTAAGGGAAGTGAGCTTCTCAAAGAAAAATCCTGCTCTTTACTCGGTGGTTGCCAATTCGTATATGCTTGAGCTTGTCGGTACCATAAAGAAAATGAGCAAGGGGCTGATAAATGTGGTCCCGAAGGACGCGGCAGGGAAGCCGATCACAGATATGAAGACTGCCGTGATGGACTTTGACAGGAACAAGCCGGGCATTCAGGAAGGCAAGGAATGGCTGGCTATTGCAGGATTTCTTTCCTCGATGAAGGATACCAACGGCAATAGCATACCTGATATCGAAGATAAATACCGTGTCCCGGTAAGGAGTCTGAAAGTTTCCGAATCCGGCAGGTAGCAGGTCAATCCGGCATTATCACCATTTGCTCATAGGATTGTCGACCACGATCCTGGTCTTGCGGTTTGCCACATTGTAGCCTATCTGGTATATAGCCCTGGTGATGGAGGTCATGTTATCGAAATTTATCTTCTCCAGAACATCTCCCGGTGAGTGATAGTCGGAATGTTCCCCGGTCGTGAAGAACATGACAGGAATATCCTTCCTTGCAAAGTTATAATGATCGCTTCTTACAAAAAGCTGAAGAGGATGATTCTTCGTGCTCAGGCTGTAGTCGAGGTCGAGCACGGTTTCCATGTCGACTTCCTCTGCTATTGATAACAGCTCCCTGCTCTGGTAACCCGTTATCACAAACACCCTGCCGGGATCGACCACTGGCTTGCTTTTTACCGTGTCAGCCGGACCTTTAATCCTTCCTATCATATCAATATTCAGGTCGCACACTGTATTTTCGAGAGGGACCAGGGGATCATTAACAAACGACTGTGATCCGTAAAGGCCTATTTCTTCTCCCGATACCCACAGAAAGAGGATCGACCTGAGTGGTTTTTTCGGAAGGCTCTGGAAGGTTTTTGCGATCGACAGAAGTGCTGCGCAGCCTGAAGCATTGTCGTCGGCACCGGGATTGACCTTGTCACCGCTTCCACCTATATGATCTGCGTGCCCTGAGAAGATAACATATTCATTTTTGAGCAGAGGGTCGCTTCCCTCTATTATTGCAGCAACGTTATTCAGTGTTATGTCCTCTTTCCTTACAGCTTCCCTGATCCTGACCTGTTTCCCCGGGATCGTGAAGGTGTTGGGACTTACTGAGGAATCGATCGTAAGCTGAAGGTCTTCGAGGGTCTTCCCGGTTCCCTTCAGTATCTCGTCAGCAACGCTTCTGTCGGCAAACAGGACTTTTGGCATCCCCGGCATCTGGAAAGAGCGGGGCTGCTCACCCCGGAGGCTCATGCTGGTCGCAAGCTGACCGGATATTCCGGGATATTTTTCATCAACCGACCGGAGGCCTGATTTAGGGTCCATGACTATTATTACTGCTTTTGCCCGGGTGAAAATAAGTGCCGTAAGTTTTACCTCTATCGACATGAATGAGTCCCAGTTGACTGTTTCAAAAAGGTATTTCTTCCCATCCTCAGATGTTGGCGCACCGGCCATTATAAGAAGTATCTTGCCGTCGGCCTTCAGATCCCTGAAGTCGTTATAACCGTACTTGTCCTGTTTCAGTCCGTAACCTGCAAATACTACTTCTCCTGCCACGTCATATTCAGCAGGTCCGGTAGGCAGAAGCTGGAATACAGGTTTCCTGATCGTAACAGTATCGCCGTTTCCGTCAATCACCTGGATCACAGTTTTTTCAGTATCCGTTTTAGTGCTTGTGAGCTGGTAGGGCTGCAGGTAGCTGTTCCCATTGGCAGGTTTAAGTCCGAGCTCCTTCAGCTGCGACACAAGATATTGTTGTGCTATCTCAAGGCCGGCTTCTCCGTTTGCCCTGCCCTGCAGCAGGGGGGAGGCAAGGAACGCCATGTGGCTTTCAAGTTCCCTGACTGTTATCAGGTCTGCACCTGTGTTTTTCTTCTGCGCGGAAATATTGACGCTCAGCACTATAAGTGCCAGGGAAACGATAAATGAGGCTGTTTTTTTCATCGGGGAATTACAATTTTTCAGAATAAGATTGGCAAAGTTAGAAAAAGTTTCATTTCCTTACTCTCTGTATTTATTCAGGTTTTCTTTAAAAGGAAAATACTATTTTTACTGTTTGTAATTCAGTGATTGCAGTGTCCCGTGTTCGTACCTAAATTAAGAATTAATCCGGATCAGCAGAAACCTTCCGTGCCCTGGGCGCTGTTCGTTTTATTCGCCATCATGTGCACCGGTGCTGTTGCAGGTGGGATCATATATTCTTCACATCAGAAGAAGACGGTTCTTGAACAGACCAGGCAGGAGCTCATGACGATTGCAGACCTGAAGGTCAGGCAGATAACTGAATGGAGAAGAGAACGTATTTCCGACGGACAATTCCTTGGAAGTAACATTTCAATGGTAAGGGATTTTAAGAAGTACCTTAACAATCCCGGCGACAAAAAACTGAGAGAGGAGATCTCAGTTGATCTGAAATCTCTTCTTTCGTATTATGATTACCGGAATGCCCTGTTTGTCGACAGGCAGACCAATGTGATTCTTTTCTATCCGGATCAGGATACTGTTATAGGTGCTTACCTCAAACCAAAACTTCCAGGTTTTATGGAAGAAGGCAAGGTTGTGCTTACTGATTTCCATCAAACAGGGAAGGTGAGCTTCAGGCATCTTGATCTCCTGGTGCCACTTGCCATGCCGGGTGATACAGGTGCCTTCGGAGCAGTGTTGCTCAGGATCGATCCTCAGAATGTACTCTATCCGATCATAAAATCGTGGCCTGTTTCGAGCAAAACTGCAGAATCCCTGATTTTTCACCGCGACGGAGATGAACTGGTCTATCTTAATGAGCTGAGGCATGCCGAAGGTTCGGAGTTGTCGCTGCGTATTCCAGTATCTACAGACAACCTGCCTGCCGCCTTGGCACTCCGGGGAATACGCTTTACAACTGACGGGGTTGATTACCGTGGTGTACCTGTCATTGCAGCCATGAGCAAGATCCCTGAATCACCCTGGTACCTTGTGGCAAAAATAGACAGGGAAGAGCTCTTCGCGGATCTTTACAGGCTGAGAAGGATGATTACGTTTGTAGTACTTCTGGTACTGCTCACCACCGGCCTGCTTACAGGATTCCTCTGGTGGAATCAGCGTGTCAGGTTTTACCGCGGCAAATATGAGAAGGAGGTTGAGCGTCTTGCCCTCGTAAGGCATTATGAGTATATCCTGAAGCATGCGAACGACATAATCCTGCTTTCCGACAGTAATTACATCATCGTGGAAGCCAATGAGAAAGCGCTGGAGCTTTACGGTTACGACAGGGATGAGATAATCGGCAAAAGCATTCACGAACTTCGCACCCCGGAAACCGTCATGAAAATCAATGACGATCTCAGGGATCTGAATGAGAGGGGAAATGCAACTTTCGAGACAATTCATAAGAGAAAGGACGGTTCCACATTCCCGATTGAGATAAGTGCCAGGAAATTTGACATTGAAGGCACTGTTTTCTTCCAGTCAATAAGCCGGGATATCACCGACAGGAAAGTTGCTGAAGAGATACTCAGGGAGAGCGAGGAAAGGTTCAGGAAACTGTTCGAGGAGAGCCCGGTAGGAATGGTTATGACGGGCAAAGACATGGGCATAATGCGGGCAAATCCTTCCTTCTGCAAGATGATTGGGTATCCTGAGGATGAAATTCTGGGCCATACCTTCAGGCATCTTACACATCCTGACAGCATAAGTCACGACGAGGTGGGTCTGCTCAATCTGGTAGCCAAGAAGATCCCCGTCTACAGAACTGAGAAACGTTATTTAACGAAAAGCGGATCAGTTATCTGGGGTTCAACCACAGTAGTTATAATAAGAAATAACAGGGAGGAGGTTCAGTTCTTCTTTGCCATGATAGAGGACATAACTTTCAGGAAAGCTGCCGAAGCCGATCTTATTGCCGCCAAGGAGAAGGCTGAGGAAAGCGACAGGCTGAAGACAGCCTTCCTTCACAACGTCTCGCATGAGATCAGAACGCCGATGAACGCCATCCTTGGTTTCTCAAACCTGCTCAGCGATCCTGAGGTCTCACCCGATGACAGGAAGCAGTTTACCGACATAATCATCCAGAGCGGGAACCAGCTGCTTTCAATAATAAATGACATTGTCGACCTGGCCAGCATCGAAAGCGGACAGGTGAAGGTGACTGCCTCGCAGATAAACCTGAACACGACCCTCAGGCAGATCAGCGAACAATACAGTATAAGGGAGAACCATCATAAGATAGCCCTGAGCCTTATAACACCGCTGCCCCAGAAAGAAGCGGAGATAATAACTGACAAGACCAAGCTCATCCAGATAGTATCGAACCTTATCAACAATGCTTTCAAGTTCACCGAAAAGGGAAAGATAAGTTTCGGGTATGCCGTTAAGGATAAGAGTCTGGAGTTTTTTGTC
>JALONU010000186.1 GCA_025454775.1 Bacteroidales bacterium
CTGGATTTGTCAGGCAGAGTCCTTATGATCACTTTCCTTCCTTCAATCTTATCAGCATCGAATGCATGCAGCGGCTGGCCTATCTCATGCTGTACATAGTTGGTAATGTCGACGATGTTGTTGATTGGGTTCAGCCCGATCGCCCTGAGCTTGTTCATGAGCCATTCGGGCGATTCACCAACCTTAACACCGCTGATGGTTATTCCGGAGTACCTGGGACATTCCTTGGGATTCTCGATTATTACCTCATAAACATTTCCATTGTTATCCGGTGTGAAACCATCAACTGAAGGCTTAACGGCCTTTCTGGCATATCCTTTATTTATTGTGAGCCAGGCGGCAAGATCCCTGGCAACACCGAAGTGTGAACCACTGTCGATACGATTAGGCGTAAGACCGATCTCAAAGACTGTGTCCCTGGCTATGCCGAAATATTCTGACGCAGGTGTGCCGGGTATCGCATTATCCCTGAGTACCATAATACCTTCGTGAAGGGTTCCAAGACCCAGTTCGTCCTCTGCACATATCATTCCCTCTGAGAGCTCACCCCTTATTCTGGATTTTTTTATTTCCAGGCTTTCATCGCCTTTGAACACTACCGTTCCAACTGTAGCAACCGGTACTATCTGACCTGCTGCCACATTTGGCGCTCCGCAGACAATATGCAGGGGTTCAGGTTTTCCTATATCGACGGTCGTAACGGAGAGCTTGTCAGCATCGGGATGCTTTTTACATGTCAGTACTTTCCCGATTACCACACCCTTCATGCCTCCCTTCACAGATTCCCATTCCTCCATTCCTTCCACTTCAAGTCCTATCCCGGTGAGTATCACCGAAAGTTCACGCGGATCGATGTCTGTATCGAGGTAATCCTTTAACCAGTTATATGAGATCTTCATAGTATTATGTCAAATCAATGTTTTTATACCGGCTACCATCTTCCGTCTTTCGTCTTCCGTCTTCCGTCTTCCATCTTCCGTCTTCCATCTTCCATCTTCCATCTTCCATCTTCCATCTTCCGACATTTACGGATAACAAAACGCAAAAGTAAGAATTTTAAGAAAGGTAATTATCTATCTTTGTGAACAAACTCATGTTTTATGGAAGTCGGGAAAGATGACAGGCTAATATTGCTGACAAATGACGACGGGCTTTATGCTGCAGGGCTGCGTACTCTTCTTGAAGTGATGGAGGAGTTCGGAAAGATTGTGCTTGTCTCAACTATGGAGAGCCAGTCGGGCATGTCGCAGGCCCTGACGGTTAAAACCCCATTACGGGTCAAGCTGCTCGAGGAGAATGAAAGAAGAAGGGTCTATGCCTGCAACGGAACTCCGACAGACAGTATCAAGCTTGCAGTAAATCAGCTCCTGGACCGGAAGCCCGATTTTGTTGTTTCAGGGATAAATCACGGCGCTAACGCCTCGGTCAGTGTTCTTTATTCAGGAACTATGGCTGCTGCCCTTGAAGGATGCCTGTACGGTATCTGCTCTGTAGGATTCTCCCTTAACAGTTTTTCTCCAACAGCCGACTTTGCCGTATGCAAGGATTATATAAGGATAGTTATGAAAAACCTGGCAGCAGAACCTCTTCCCCAGGGTATCTGCCTGAATGTCAACATCCCTGCTGTTGATGCCGGCAGTATTAAGGGAATAATGATCTGCCGCCAGTCGAAAGGTAACTGGAAGGAGGAGTTTGAGAAAAGGAAAGATCCGATGGGCAAAACATACTACTGGCTTACAGGTTTTTTCAATAATCATGAACCTGAGGCCGTTGATACAGATGAATGGGCGCTTGCCAACAATTATGTTTCAGTAGTACCCGTAACAGTTGACATGACCGCCCACGGATATATTGACACCCTGAGAAAAAGATTTGGAAAATGACTTTGCCGGAAAAATATGACAGGTTGCCTGTGGGCATAATTTCAGGATTTGTCCTTCCCCTGATTGCAGCAATTCTGGTCTTTCTTCTTGCCAAAGGCGACCCAACACCTGCTGAATGGCTGAGAAGGATCAGGCTCGCGGGTGTCGAAACACATATAATAAGCCTCTGCGTTTTTCCTAATGTCCTGATATTCCTCCTTTTCAATCATTTCGACATGCTCCGCGCCTCGAGGGGCGTTCTTGGGATCACCATCTTCTGGGCAATAATTGTTTTTCTCGTCAAATTCCTGGCATGAAGTACTTTATTGTTGCCGGCGAACAGTCAGGCGATCTTCACGGATCGAACCTTGTGAGGGAACTAATTGCTGCCGACAGGGAGGCAGAAATAGCATGCTGGGGAGGCGATCTCATGGAAGCTGCAGGTGCCAGACTACTGATGCATTACCGCAAGACAGCCTTCATGGGATTCGTTGTCGTTCTGAGGAACCTCCGTACGATCGCACGTAACCTTAAGCTTAGCACGGACCAGATAAAACAGTTCAGGCCCGACACAGTGATCCTGATTGATTACCCTGGTTTTAACCTGAGGATCGCAAAGAATGCAAGGAAAGACGGGTTCAGGGTATTTTATTATATCTCTCCCAAGTTCTGGGCCTGGAACGAGGGAAGGGTAAGGAAAGTGGAAAAATATGTCGACAGGATGTACATTATTTTTCCATTTGAGAAGGAATTCTATGCAAAACACGGCATCGCCGTTGAATATTATGGAAACCCTCTCGTTGATGAGATTGAAAAAAGAAAATCCTCCATGCCTCCCTCTGATCAGATCAGAAGATCGATGGGACTCGACGGCAGGCCGGTAATCGCGATGCTTTCAGGCAGCCGCAGGCATGAAGTACAAAGCATATTGCCTGCTATGGTAAGAACTGTCAGGCATTTTCCGGGTTACCAGTTTATTCTTGCCGCTGTCAGTAATATTCCTGATGATACCTATAATCTCATCATCGGAGATGCACCTGTAAAACTATTCAGGGATAAAACATATGAGATACTGACCATTGCTGAGGCAGCCCTTATAAAATCGGGTACGTCAACCCTTGAGGCTGCGCTTCTCGGAGTACCGCAGGTTGTGTGTTACAGGGGCGACTTCCTTTCGATGCTGATTGCCTGGCTTGTAATGAAAGTGAAGTATGTCTCACTCGTAAACCTGATAATGAATGGAGAGGTCGTTAAAGAACTTCTTGGATATTCCCTGAATGAAAAAAACCTGGTAAGGGAGCTGGGCAAAATTCTCATTGGCGGGAACGGAAGGGAAAAGATACTGAAGGATTATACAACCCTGCGAGATAGGCTCGGGGGAAGAGGAGCTTCGGAAAGGATCGCTTCAGAGATGATCAGGGAATTAAGGAAAAGCATTGGGGAAACGGCTTCGGGCAAATGAAGATATCAGCCATAGTAATGCTCTCCTTCCTGGTTCCTGTGCTGGCATCTTCGCAGGTGAGGATAAGGATATTTGCGGACCGCCAGCCACATACGGCTTTTTTCACTGTCACCTCCGGACAGTACAGGCTGAATACCTATCCGGGGGCCCAATGGATTTTGAAGGAAGGGGATCTTGCTGCAATAACTCAATACAGCGGACGGCTGGCTGTGAAGGTGATGAACGACCAGGGTTTTTATTGCGACTCGGTAAGCATCTCAGGGAGTACGGGAAAGGATATGTTCTCGGTGAGAATATTGCCTGACCTTACGGGAAAAAGAAATTACAGCGGAGATATCAGTGCCCGTATTGAGTTCGGCACGCTGCTGCTAGTCAATACTGAAGATATAGAATCATATATCGCAGGGGTCGTAAAATCGGAAGGCGGCTCGGGGAAGTATCCGGAGTATTTCAAAACCCAGGCTGTCATTGCCCGGACATATCTTTACAGGAACGTGTCGAAACATGCATCCGATCATTTCAACCTGTGTGATAACACCCACTGCCAGGTTTTTGAGGGTGTTACATCGGATACCCTGATACAAAACGCTACACTGGCAACAAGGGGTGAGATCATAATGGGACCGGATTCGATGCCTGTTATTGCGGCCTTCCATTCAAACTGCGGCGGAGAGACTGCCCGGTCGGAGGATGTGTGGCTCTCTCCGCAGCCATATCTTGTCAGGGTAAAAGATCCCTGGTGCCTTGAGTCACGAAATGCAAAGTGGACAAAATCAGTAAGCCTTGCAGATTGGTCAGCTTATCTTAAGAAGGCTGGTTTTTCCGGAACTGCCTCATTGTTAAATTTTTCACAGATCACACGGACAAGAGACTACAGGGCAGGAGGTATCTCAGTTCCACTGCTGCAGATACGGAATGATTTCAACCTGCGGTCGACCTTCTTTTCCGTTGCCGTGAAAGGAGACTCTGTCCTTTTCAGCGGAAGGGGTTACGGACATGGTGTAGGGCTTTGCCAGGAGGGTGCAATGACAATGGCTTCCAGAGGATACGATTACCATCAGATAATAGGATTCTATTATACAGGGGTGAAAATAATCCGCCTGTCAGATTAATTTCGCTATTTTTGCCAGTCACTACCGGATATGTTTGCAATTTTCAGGAAAGAGATAAGCGGATTCTTCAGCAGCCTCACGGGCACCATGGTGATCATACTCTTCCTGCTTGTAAATTCGCTCTTCATGTGGATCTTCCCGGGGGAGATGAACATCCTCGACAGCGGCTATGCCGGACTCGATACGCTATTCTTCATTTCGCCCTGGGTATTTCTTTTCCTGGTCCCGGCTGTCACCATGAAAATGATAGCCGAGGAAAAAAGGCTTGGAACCATAGAGCTGCTTTTTTCCAGGCCTGTCACTGAGAGGCAGATAATATGGGGAAAATATCTTGCCTCGGTAGCTCTTGTGCTTCTTGCTCTCCTGCCCTGTCTTTTCAGTTATTTCTCCGTATACGCTCTCGGAGAGACTCCGGGCAACCTTGATAAGGGAGGTACGATGGGAGCTTTCCTCGGACTTTTCTTTCTGGCAGCCATATATGCCTCAGCAGGCTTGTTCGCATCCTCGCTCACCGACAACCAGGTAATTGCATTCATGCTTGCCGTTCTGATCAGCTTTCTGCTCTTCATGGGTTTTGATTCATTTGCATATCTGCCGGGCATTAAGAAGTTAGATGAATCAGTGGCAGGATTAGGCATAAATGAGCACTACAAGTCGATAAGCAGGGGAGTGGTTGACCTGAGAGACATTGCGTACTTCATTGCCGTTTCGGTGATCTTCAATGAAGTGACCAGGCTGGTTCTGCTTTCACGAAAATGGAGAAAAACAGGCAGGACGGTTAGTGCCGGTAAGGAAACAGGGAGAATCAGGTTAAGGAGCTTAACGGAATTTGCACTTGTTACTGGCATTGTGATCCTTCTTGCTTCCGCATCAGGACTTGCAAGAGTTCGCCTGGACCTGACGGAAGACAGGAGATACACTCTTTCTGATCCCACACAGAAGATACTGACGGAACTTGATAAGGATGTATATATTCAGGTATACCTCGACGGGGATATGCCCATACCGCTGAAAAGGCTCAGGAGGTCTGTTCTCGAGATGCTTGAGGAGTTCAGGATAGGTTCAGGAAAAAGGATAGACTATGAATTCATCAATCCTGCAGATGCTGAAACCGCAGCGGAGAGAGAAGCCCGTTACACCGAACTTATAAAGAAAGGTCTGAATCCTGTAAATCTTATGGCCAGTGATGAGGAAGGCGGAGCGAGCCAGAAAATGATATTTCCCGGAATGATATTTAACTGCAACGGTGCCGAGGTACCCCTCGACTTCCTCAGGAACAACCAGTCGGCTTCCTATGAACAGAACATAATTCACTCCGTGGAAGCTCTTGAATATGAGATGATCCAGGTTATAGCCACGGTAACAGCCGACACCATCTATAAAGTTGCTTTCCTGGAAGGGCACGGTGAGTTCAGCGAGCTTGAGGTGGCTGATGCTACAAGAAGCCTTGCAAAGTACTTTACCGTAGACAGGGGAAAAGCAGGCGGACAGCTGGGTATTCTCGACAGCTATTCGGCAGTCATCATTGCGGGTCCGGAAAGGGAATTCAGCGAATCCGACAAGCTGGTGATCGATCAGTACATCATGAACGGAGGGAAAGTTCTCTGGTTACTGGAGGAAGTCTTCGTCAATTCCGATTCACTGGCATCGTCAGGAGAGACTGTCGGCCTGTACTATCCGGTTAACATCGAAGACCAGCTTTTTACGGTGCCAGGATCAATCCAGAAATTATACAGGATATCGACTGCATGGTTATCCCTCTTACCGTACTCACAGGCCCTGAAAACAGGCAGATAGTACCGACCCCGTGGATCTATTATCCCCGGCTGACCCCGGCCAGTGATCATCCGGCGACAAGAAACCTGAACCGTGTGGCCGGAAAATTCGCAAATACAATTGATACGGTAGGTCTCGATCCGGCAATAAAAAAGAAAATTCTGCTTACAACATCACAATATTCCAGGACCATCAAGCCTCCTGTGCAAATAAGTCTCAGGGAAGTTGACAGCAAGCCTTCAGAAGCCGAATTCACAAGATCAAACCTGCCTGCAGCGGTTCTGCTCGAAGGGATTTTCCCGTCTGCCTTCAGGAACAGAATGACAGGGAGCCTTACAGGAGGAGAAGCTGCGGATCTTAAAACAGTAAGCAAGGAAACGAGGATGATAGTTGTTGCCGATGCAGACATCATCAGGAATGAGATCCAGGTGTCGGGAACCACTGCCGGATTCTACCCTCTGAGCAAGGACAGGTTTACAGGTGAAATGCTGGGGAACAGGGACTTCATTGTGAACTGTGTAAACTACCTTGTCGACGACAACGGGCTCATGGAGCTGAGATCGCGTGAGGTGAAAATGAGACTGCTCGACAAGCACAGGATCAAGTCCGAGGCAGCAAAATGGAAGGCAATAAATACAGCCGGACCGGTGACCATAGTGATAATGGCCGGCCTGCTTTTTGCTTTCCTGAGGAGGAAAAAATATTCAGGGTAATCGTTGTGGATAAGCTTACATCACGTAATATCTCGCTTGCGGCTATTTTCCTGGTCGCCCTGATAATCGTCCTGGTTCTCAGGGATAAAACGCCCTTCGGATCCGGCCAGGCATCCTTTGCTTCAGCTCCGGGAACAGAAATAACGAGGATCGAGTTTTCCGGGGAAGGAAAGAAACTTGTCCTTGAAAGGAAGGAGAACAGCTGGACGGTGAACGGCAAGGAGCAGGCCAGGTCGGGAGGTATTGCCTTCCTGGAGGCCGTGCTTACGGGAATGAAGATCAAATCGCCTGTCTCTCCCGATCTCTTTCAGGTGGAAGCAGCGCAAAGGAAGGACGATCCTGTCAGGGTAAGGGTATATGAAAAACGGAAAATGCTTGCGTCCTTCCTGGTATACAAGACCAGTTCCAACATATACGGTAACTTCATGAAGACCGGTGAAAGGACGAAGCCGTTCATCGTTCACCTTCCCGGCTTTGAAGGCGACATAGGATCATTGTTTACCCTGAATGAGCTCTACTGGCTGCCATACAAGGTTTTCAACCTGCTTCCGTCAGAGATATCGGAGGTGAGATTTGAAAACCTTTCAGATACAGCTTCTTCCTTCGCAATAAACCGCGGGATGAACTTGTTTTTCCTTTCCGATGGCAGGAAAGTACTGGCAGGATGGGATACCTCGAGGGTCAGGAGATACATTTCGTATTTCACCCTGGTACCTTTCGAAAGCTGGGCACTCAGCCTGCCGGAGCAGGATGCCTTCAGCATAAAGGCTGAAGTTCCTCTCTGCAGGATCCATGTCAGAAAAACAGATGGCGCAGGCATCACCCTTACCC
>JALONU010000038.1 GCA_025454775.1 Bacteroidales bacterium
TATCGGGCATGGCAGGGGTGCTGCACTGGGTGACTCGCTTGCAAATATTTTGGCATTTGCCGGGTACGACTTGATCAGTTCCAGGTAAAGGACGAGTGCTTCCTGGTATTCCTCGAAGAGCACGTAGGCTTCCGCTTCATGGAATTTTAGCTTGTTTTCGATTCTTGCCTGGGAGAGTGCAGGATTTACCGTCAGCAGCGAAATTGCAGAAATCAGCAGAAGAGACCTTTTCATTTTTCTAAATCAGGTGTTGGTCCGATAAAACCCCGTGCCCGGATAACTGCTGTTAAATCCCCCTTGAAAGGCAGATCTCCCGGCTTTAGTTTTTTCGTTTCTAAACTATTGGCTACTAATATAACAGAAATATTAGATAACGGGCAAAAAGATTATGCCCTTTTTTCGACAGGAGGGGGTGCAATGGTATCCTGTGCTCACTGGCCGCTGAAACCCGGGAAATGGTTGCTGATGCCCTGTATATGGTCAGATCAGGTCGACAGGATAGTTCTCAAGGATCTCCTTGACCCTGTTGAGAAATTTTCCTGCAAGAGCTCCGTCGATGACACGGTGGTCGTAGCTGAGCGATAATATCATGATCTGTCTTATGGCAATCACATCACCGTCGGGGGTTTCGAGGACCGCCGGCATCTTCCTCACAGCACCGGTTCCGAGGATGGCTGCCTGGGGCTGGTTTATTATCGGGGTCCCTGAAAGATTGTTGTAGCTGCCAAAGTTTGTAATAGTGAAGGTCCCGCCCGTAATTTCATCTGATTTCAGCTTGTTGTTCCTTGCCCTCTCCGCCAGGTCGTTGACACTTCTTGCAAGTCCTGTAAGGCTCTTTTCATTGGCATTCTTTATAACGGGCACGATCAGGTTCCCGTCAGGAAGCGCTGTAGCCATGCCGATGTTTATGTTCTTTCTCTTGATTATACTGGTTCCGTCGACCGAGATGTTTATCATTGGATAATCATAGAGAGCCCTCGCTGCAGCATCTATGAAAATGGGAGTAAGAGTCAGCTTCTGTCCTTCTGCAGCCAGGAACCTGTCCTTTACCGAGTTCCTCCAGTTTACCACCCTGGTAACGTCTGCGTCGATGAATGAGGTAACATGGGGGGAAGTTCTCTTTGAAAGTACCATGTGCTCTGCAATAAGCTTCCTTACCCGATCCATCTCAATCACCTCATCACCGCCCTGTTCAGGTACAGGTTTCGCTTCGGCTGACGGGGATACCTGCTTAACGGGTTCTTCCTGTTTCTTCAACGATTTCAGGTATCCCAGGATATCGTCCCTGGTGATCCTTCCATCCATGCCTGTGCCCTTTATTTTGTCGATCTCGCTGTAACTAAGCGATTCGCGTGCTGCTATGCTTCTTACCAGCGGAGACAGGAATTTGCCTGAAGGAGTTCTGCTCTTAAACCCTGAAGCCTCCGACTCGACACTTTTCTTCTCCGATTTCAATTCATTGATGGTTTCCCTGATCCTTTCAACTTCGAGGGAAACTTTACGCGAATCTTCCGGTGAGGGAGTGCTGTTGTTACTTATTATTGCTATTGTCTCGCCAACCTTCACAGTTGAACCCTCCTTCGCGACGATCGAGATCAACTTGCCCTGGGCAGGAGAAGGAACCTCCGAGTCTACCTTGTCGGTGGCTACCTCCACGAGAGGATCGTCTTCCTTCACTGAAGCTCCTTCAGAAACAAGCCATTTTGTGATCGTAGCCTCGATCACTCCTTCACCCATTGCCGGAAGTATTACATTAACCTGTGCCATCAAAAATTCTTTTAGTTTCCGGAACTTACCCTGTCTTCCCTGAAGCGGGGAATTGAGAGTTTGTCCGTCATAAAAACAAGTATCCGGTAAAATGGTTCATGAGTCAGTTTTGCCGACCACTGAACATATTCATTATCAGGTGCTTAGATAATGAAAGAGCACCGCTGAGAATTATCGCAGCAAGAAGGACCGGTTTGAGAAGCTTTGCTGACCCCGAGGAGTAGTGTTTCCTGACGTATATTGCCATGGCCTGGTAGAACCATACGACCGCCCTGAGTTTTTTCTGAGTTGTGCTGCGTCCCTTGAAGTGAACAATCCGGGTTTCGGGGTAATAATAGTTCTGGTAGCCGGCTTTCAGCAACCTCAGGCTGTAGTCAATATCTTCGCCGTACATAAAGAAATCCTCATCCAGGAGACCTGTTTTAATAACGGCTTCCCTTTTCAGGAACATGAAGGCTCCGGCAATCACCTCAACCTGTGAGGTTTTCATTTTGTCGAGGTCTCCGTGATAATACCTGTTGAATATCCCCGAGCGGGGGAAGAGATAATGGAATCCCGTCATTTTGAAGAATGCGGCACCCGGCGACGGAAGCGCCCTTTTTGATTCAGGAAGGTACTTTCCCCTGCCGTCCACCATCATTACCCCGAGTGCCCCTGTATCCGGGCGATTATCCATGAAGCCAATGCACCTGCTGAAGGTATCCTCACCAACAATAGTATCGGGATTCAGAAGTAACATATAGCGTCCCGATGCTTCACGGAGAGCCTGGTTGTTAGCGGCGGCGTAGCCCCGGTTCACGGTGTTCCTTATAAGCCTGACATCCGGAAAGTTCTTTTCGATCATGCTGCAGGTGCCGTCAGTAGAATTATTGTCTGCCACGATGATCTCGGCGCTGATGCCGTGCGAGGCTTTCCTCACCGACAGCAGCGACTGTTCGAGGAAGTCCTTCACATTATAGCTAACAATAATGACGGACAGATCCATAAGCTATCAGGAGCCTTTTATCTCTTCACTGATCACAGAGGCGAGACGCATGATCCCTTCCCTGATATCGGGCGGTGGGGAGAAAGAAAAGTTAAGCCTCATTGTGTTTCTTCCGGAGTCGTTGCAGAAGAATGAAGATCCCGACACAAAAGCCACGTTCTTTTCAATGGATTTCTTCAATACCTGGTCAGAATCGATACCCGCCGGAAGTGTTACGAAAAGGAAAAGGCCTCCCTGGGGCTCTGTCCATGTCACATCTGCCGGCATGTAATTTCTGAGGCATTCAATCATATAGTTCCGTCTTTCTCCGTACAGGGCGATTGTCTTCCTGAGGTTAAGGTCGAGGAGTCCCTTCTCGATGTACCGGGCTATTATCTTTTGTACGAAGGCGGATGTGCAGAGGTCGGCTGTCTGCTTTGCCATCACCAGCCTGTCAATAATTTCGGCATTTCCGATCACCCATCCAACCCTGAATCCAGGTGATAATATCTTGGAGAATGTGCACAGGGAAATTACCCTGCCCGTAGTGTCGAGCTCGCACATCATTCTTTGTGGTTCCCCTTCGAAGCGGATCTCCCTGTAGGGGCTGTCCTCGATCACCAGGAGATCATACTTTTCCGCTATTTCGATGATCTTCAGGCGCCTGGACTCGGGAACAGTGATCCCTGCCGGGTTCTGGAAATCGGGAATGATATAGATGAATTTTATTTTCTTCCCAAGCTGCCTCAGATGTGACACTGTTTCTTCGAGTTCCCCGGGTATCATCCCCTGGTCGTCGAGCGGGATCCCCTTAAGCTTAGCCCCATATACCGAAAAAGCATTCAGTCCGCCGAGGTAGGAGGGCAGACCGCAGATCACATAGTCGCCCGGATCGAGAAGGATCTTTGCCAGCAGGTCGAGCGCCTGCTGCGATCCTGTTGTGATGATAAGATTGTCGAGGCTGATGTCGAGGCCGTGGCTGCGATGACGTTCCGTCAGTGCTTTTCTCAGGGCAGGATCGCCTTCGGTAGTGCTGTACTGAAGACTTTCCGGGCCGTGTTTTTCCAGCACTTCGGCAACAATTTCCTTAAGGTCGCTGACGGGGAATGTCTCAGGAGAGGGAAGGCCTCCCGCAAAGGAGATCATTCCCGGTTTCTGAAGAAGCTTCAGTATCTCCCTGATAGCCGAGCGTTTCATGCTCTTTCCCGAAACCGAAAGGTATTTCTTTACGGATTTTATCATTGCTGGTATGGATTTCTGTTGTTGATGGCGCGGCCCAGGGTTATTTCATCCGTATATTCAAGCTCATCGCCTATGGCAACACCCCTAGCCAGGGTGGTTATGGTGACATTATACCTGCCAAGCCTTCTGAAGAGGTAGTAGTTGGTGGTATCGCCCTCCATGGTGGTGCTCAGTGCAAATATCACCTCAGCAATGCCTCCTGCCTTCACCTTTTCCTCGAGGGAGTCGATGTTAAGGTCGGAAGGAGCCACACCGCCGACAGGCGAGATGATCCCGCCCAGAACATGGTACACTCCCCTGTACTGCCTTGTATTCTCTATTGCCATCACATCCTGTATGTTCTCGACGACGCAGATCAGCGACCTGTCGCGCTTGTCGTCACTGCATATGCTGCAAATATCAGTGTCGGAGATGCTCCTGCATATTTTGCAGTAGTGGATCTCTTCCCGGAGCCTGATTACGGTTTCCCCGAATCTTTTCACCTCCGAAGCATCCCTTTTCAGAAGGTTCATGACAAGCCTGAAGGCAGTTTTTCGGCCCACCCCCGGCAGTGATGCAAATTCGTTTACCGCATTTTCGAGGAGCCTCGAGGGGAACTCATTGAAACTCATTTCGAATTCTTTCGACAAAAATAATTTAATTATTGCTTTAAAAAAAGCAAGTCATTCCGGGGTTGAATTCTTTTTGCTATCCTTGCATTTCCAATTGACTTCTATGTCGCCTGCTGTTATACTCGGGGTTTTTCTGCTGTACACCATCATGCTCTTTGCTGTTACATGGATAACAGCCCGCAGGGCCGACAGCCAGTCATTCTTCATAGGCAACAGGAAATCTCCCTGGTTTGTGGTCGCATACGGAATGATAGGAGCTTCGCTTTCCGGAGTTACATTCATGTCGGTGCCGGGATGGGTGAGGGACACTCAGTTCAGCTATATGGTAGTGGTGCTGGGATACCTGGCCGGTTATTTTGTGATCGCCCTGGTGCTGCTGCCGCTGTATTACAGGCTGAAGCTTACTTCTATCTACACCTATCTCGATCAGCGGTTCGGGTTCTGGTCGTACAAGACCGGGGCTGGCTTTTTCATACTTTCCAGGACTCTCGGGGCATCTCTGAGGATGTTCCTTGTGACAGGCGTTCTTCAGATATTCGTATTTGATGCCTGGAACATACCATTCTGGGTGAATGCGCTTGTTTTTATCATCCTTATTATCCTGTACACTCTCAAGGGAGGTATCAGAACCATAATCTGGACCGACACCCTCCAGACAACCTTTATGCTCCTTGCCGTTGTTCTTTCAATAATCTATATAAGCAAGGAGATGCAGACACCTGTGCTCAGGCTCATACCTGAGATCTCGGACAAGGGCATCTCGCGGATGTTCATCACTGACTGGACCAATGAAAGGCATTTCCTGAAGCAGTTCTTCTCAGGGATGTTCATTACGATAACAATGACAGGGCTCGATCAGGAGATGATGCAGAAAAACCTGAGCTGCCGGAACCTGAGGGAAGCTCAGAAGAACATGTTCACCTTCAGCGGCATCCTTGTCCTGGTAAACCTCATGTTCCTTGTCCTGGGCGCCTTCCTCCTGATCTTTTCACGCAACAGGGGCGTGGATGTCCCAATGTCCGACGAGCTGTTCCCGACTATCGCACTGAGGCACCTTGGACCCATGGCAGGGCTCGTGTTCCTGATCGGTCTCATTTCTGCTGCTTTCCCCAGCGCCGACGGTGCCATGACATCGCTGACAACTTCTGTCAGCATCGACTTCCTTGGCCTTGACAGGAGAAAAGATCTCTCCGAGCGGAAGGCAACAGGTATCAGGTACGCGGTGCATTTCTCCATAGCATTGCTGTTCTTCATCAGCATACTTGTATTCAGCACGCTGAACAACAGGGCTGTGATAGATAATCTCTTCACGATAGCAGGATACACATACGGACCCCTGCTGGGACTTTATTCATTCGGCCTTTTCACACAACGAAGGGTTAATGACCGGCTTACCCCGGTGATAGCAGTCATTTCTCCGCTGATTTGCTTCTTTCTGAGCAAATATTCGGTTCAGCTTTTCAACGGCTATAAATTCGGATTCGAACTTCTCCTTGTAAATGGATTCCTGACATTTATGGGATTGCTGATCTTCAGCAGGAGATCAGGTTCTATCTCCCCAGGCCCTGCCGGCCGATGTTGCTGAAATCGGTTGATGTTCCCGGTTCTGCTTCTTCATCCTCCTCTTCCTCAACCGGTTCAGGTTTGATCTGCACCCTGATCTTTTTGTATGGGATGCTCCAAGAAAGGTAATAGCTTATCCCGAAACTGAGGGTGCCTGTGGAAGAGCCATAGCCCGGGTAATACACTGGCCTGTAAGCCTTGTCAGCGCCGGTATAGATCATTTTCCTCACACTGATCAGCCATCCTATGCTGAAATTATTGAAGAGTTCTGCCCTGAACCCTCCTGCAACTTCAAGGTAATGCGCCCAGTTTGTCTTTGCAGGAAGGGCCGAAGAAACCCTGCCCCAGTAATTGTCGTGGCTGAACGAAGTCGTTTCAAAGGTGAATAACGAAAGACCGTAGCGTACACCTGCCCCCGCCCAGTATTTGCCTTCAGCCATTTCCGGTCTCAGGAAGTTGAAGTCGGCCCCGGCCTTGAAGAAAGGTCCTTTTGTCGTGAATTCATAATTATACTGGGAATAGAGGAAGTCTGAATATCCGCCTCCGGCATATGCAGAGATCTTTTCATTTATATCGAGGGCTGCAAAGCCTTCGAGGTTCATGCTGTTCCGGTCTGTGAAATAAATAACAGGTCCTGCAACTTCCAGCCCTGCCCTTATCCTGAGATCTACATCGACGCTGTCGGGAACAGGCTGAGCTTCCTCCTGTCCGTATGCAGAGATAGTTGAAGCCAGCAGAAGGCTAATAATATATACGGATATTTTCCTCACTAAAGGTTGTTATTGAAGTCTTCGTAACAGTGATGGTGTCGATGGTATTCTTCGTAAACACAGGATCATCTATCGTATGGTAAAAAGTGTAGCCGCATTCCTTTGATATCATATGGACCGTTGTCGTGTAAGTGAAGGAAACAGTGTCGTTGACCCCGTTTATCCTGAGGACCAGGCAGCACTGGCCGGTTGAAGCGTCGAGAGGGATCAGGGCAGGATTGATTCTCGATTTTTTGTAGATGAGGCTCGTATCCCTTCCGCATCCCCACATTGAAAGACTGTCGGGTGATGCTTTTACCGATGTGGCATAGTTGTAGAATGTGGCTTTTACAAATGCATTTGTTTCCTCGAAGCACGATCCGGGTGTGCATGAACCCTGTATAAGGGTCAGGAGCAGGACGGCAGGAGCAAAAATACGCTGTGTAAAATTCCTCATCACTTCTGATAACGGCTCAAAATTAAGAAAATTACGAAGTGACGGGAGAAGGTCCTGTCCTAAAATTTCGGTAGTCCCTTGAGTATTCCGGTTAACCCGTTACGGATCCTGTTGAACACAGTGGTATCCTTTTCGCTGCCGAAATAGATCTCGGAAATGATATCCTTATACCTGTCCATGAGGTAGTTGCGGCGAAGCTTCAGGGTTGGTGATAATTCTCCTGTCTGGGGGGTCCATTCCTCCGTGACCAGACGGAATCTCTTTATCTGTTCATGTTCGCCCAGCGATTTGTTCACCTCCCTGACCTCCCTGGTGTATCTTTCTATTACTTCGGGCATATCGATAAGGTCGCTGTTGTCGCGGAACTGAATCCTGTGCTCAGCACACCAGTCGTGGAGGAAGGTGAAGTTCGGCGAAAGAAGGGCACTGGCAAATTTCTCGTTCTCGCCGATCACCATAGCCTGCTCTATGAAGATAGATTCCTTGAGCTTGTTCTCGATAACCTGAGGGGCGATATACTTGCCCGCAGAGAGTTTGAACATCTCCTTCTTCCTGTCGGTTATCTTCAGCCATTTCTCCTCTTCAAATACCCCTATGTCGCCGGTATGAAACCATCCGTCGGCATCAATCACCTCGGCAGTGAGTTCCGGAGCCTTGTAATAACCCATCATTACGTTTATGCCGCGGCAAAGTATTTCGCCGTCTTCGGCGATCTTAACTTCTACGTTCTCCAGAACCGGACCTACGGTTCCGAACCGTATTTCAGGTATCCTGAAGGGATTGACAGCTATAACCGGTGACGTTTCCGTAAGCCCGTAACCCTGGATCACAGGTATGCCGGCTGCCCAGAAAACCTTCTCGAGCCTTGACTGCAGGGCTGCTCCCCCTGATACCATTACAACCAGCTCTCCGCCCAGGGCTTCCCTCCATTTGCTGAAGATCAGCTTCCTGGCAATTCCCAGCCGGAACCTGTAGAAAGCAGAGCTGTTGTGCAGTTTGAACCTGAGACCGAGGCTGACCGCCCAGAAGAATATTGTTTTCTTGATCCACGACAGATCCTTGCCCTTTGCCAGGATGTTGTCATAGATCTTTTCCAGAAGCCGCGGGACAGTATTGCATATATTGGGTTTGACCTCCCTTATGGCTTCCGATACGGTGCCCATGTTCTCGACATAATAAATGCTTATTCCCTTGTACTGGAAATGGTAATTCATCATTCTTTCGTAAACATGACAGAGGGGAAGGAAGCTCATAGCCCTGTGCCCGTACCCGAGATGGTGTGCTGTTGAAGTAGATATTGCGTTGGATACCAGATTCTTATGTGACAGCATCACCCCCTTCGAATTGCCTGTTGTGCCAGAGGTATATATAATGGTCACCAGGTCTTCAGGCTTTATGGCCGTCTTTGTTGCTTCCACCAGCGGAGCATATTTCATTGCCTCCTTTTTCCCGGTATCGGTGATCTCCGAAAAACTCCTCACCCCTTCAACAGGGTCGAAGGAAAATACCGAATTGAGAAGCCCAAGTTTCTCGGCGGTGGGTTTCACCTTGTTGAAGATACCCTTGTTGCCCAGAATTATCGCCCTGACTTCGGCATGCTGAAGGATATAGCTGTATTCCTCCGTGCTGATAGTAGGGTAGATAGGAACGTGGATCAATCCTGCCTGGGCAAGACCAAGATCGACGAAATTCCATTCAGGCTTGTTCCCTGAGATTGTAGCTACCTTGTCGCCCTTTTTGAAACCCATTGAAAGGAGTCCGTAGCTGACCCAGTTTATATTGTCGCGGACCTGGTCGGTGGAGTAGGTTATCCACTCTTTGTCAACCTTTCCGCCGTACATATCCTTCCTGGGGTACTTTTCGGCATTGAGGCTGATGATGTCAAAAGTTCGTGTGATTTCCATTTTCCGGAGTTTTGAATCCGGATACAATGCTATTATATTTTTCGAATTTATCCAACTTGCTGATAAAAATGAATGTTTATTGAATTGTATTACATTCAATATCAGCAATATACATATTATTTAAAAAAGGATATATTTCGACCGCCCGGGATTATGGTCTGTTTAGCCTTTTCTGAGCTGTTCTTCGGCTTTTTTCAATGCCTTCGGCAATCCTGCAGGGTTCTTTCCTCCTGCGGTAGCCAGGAAGGGCTGTCCGCCGCCGCCGCCATTTATTTCCGGAGCAATTCCCCTGATGATCTCAATGGCGCTGAGGTTTTTATCTTGCACCAGCCAGTCGCTGACCATTACTGCAATATGAGCCTTTCCTGCAATTTCAGACCCGATCACCAGTACGGTATTTGCGGAAGATTTCCTTGCCTCGAATGCAATGGCTTTCAGAGTGTCGGCCGTATCCACGCTTACGATGCCGGCGATAAACCTTATGTCATTTACCAGAAGCGCTTTTGAATCCAGGTCCCTGAGTATCGACACTGCGAAGGCATTCTGATACTTCTCGACTGTTTTCCTGAGAACGTTGTTTTCGGCGATGAGCTTCTCAACGGCCTCATTGATGTTACCGGGAGATTTCAGGAGCGCAGCCACCTCATCTGCAGCGGCCAGTTTCTCATTTATATATTCATCAGCCTTATCAGCCGTCACTGCTTCGATCCTTCTTATCCCGGCGGCAACAGCACCTTCCGATATGATCTTGATGATGCCGATGCTTGCAGTGGATTCGACATGTGTACCCCCGCAAAGCTCCACCGAATCGCCGAATTCAATCACCCTGACTGTTTCCCCGTATTTCTCCCCGAAGAGGGCCATGGCTCCCATCGACAGTGCTTCCTTCAACGGTATGTTCTCCGATACTTTCCTGCGGCGGTTTTCCCTTACCATCCTGTTTGCGAGCATTTCGATCCTTGTAAGCTCCTCCCTGCCTATCTTGTTATAATGGCTGAAATCGAACCTGAGTCTGTCGGGAGTTACGAGCGATCCCTTCTGCTCGACATGGTTTCCGAGCACTGCCCGCAGGGCATGATGGAGGAGATGTGTAGCTGTGTGGTTGTTTGCCGTCCGCAGCCGTTTCTCAAGGTTGACTACAGCTTTGAACTGCAGCTGCGGGAAAGCCGGAGCTTTTGCTGAAATATGGATGATGAGGTTATTTTCCTTTATCGTGTCGGTTATCTCAATCTTTTCCTTTTCCGAAACAAAATATCCCGAATCCCCGACCTGGCCTCCCGACTCAGCATAAAAGGGTGTTTTATTGCAGACGATATGGCAGAGTTCCTTCCCCCTGGTGCGTACTATCCTGTACTTGCTTATCAGCACCTTGTCCTCTGTCGTTTCATAACCGGTGAAAACAGTCTCGTCAGTTTCCCTGATCACCTCCCAGTCGCCGGCGTTAACTGTCCCGTCTTCCCTCGACCTGTTCTTCTGGCCTTCCATTTCCTTCTCAAAGCCTTTCATGTCGATGGTCATGCCGTTCTCCCTGAGGATAAGCTGTGTCAGGTCGACCGGAAAGCCGTATGTGTCGTAAAGCTCGAAGGCTGCCTTGCCGGGGAAGATGCTCTCCTTATTTTTTTTCATGTCGGATATTATCTTTCCTGTCATCTTCAGCCCTTTGCCGAGCGTTTTCAGGAATGCCGACTCTTCCTCGAAGATTATGGTGGTTATATTTTCCTGCGATGCCTTCAGCTCGGGATAATGATCTCCCATTGTTTCGGCGAGGACACCCGTGAGCCTGTGCATGAAAGGTTCCTGTGCATCGAGGTAATTATACCCGTACCTGACCGCTCTTCTTAGTATCCTCCTGATTACATAGCCTGCCTTGTTGTTCGAAGGGATCTGTCCGTCGGCTATCGAGAAGGCGACAGCCCTGAGGTGGTCGGCCACCACTCTCATTGCCACGTCGATTGCAGGATCGGCTCCGTATTTTTTACCGGTAACTACTGAGAGCTCCGCGATCAGTGCCTGGAAGATGACGGTGTCGTAATTTGATTTTGTCTTCTGCACCACCATGCAAAGGCGTTCAAATCCCATTCCTGTATCGACATGCCTTGCAGGAAGCGTTTCAAGAGAGCCGTCAGCTTTGCGGTTATACTGGATGAATACGAGGTTCCATATTTCTATTACCTGGGGATGGCCTGTGTTAATGAGCATATACCCCGGTACGGATGCTCTTTCCTTTTCGTCCCTGATATCGACGTGTATTTCCGAGCAAGGTCCGCAGGGACCTGTTTCTCCCATCTCCCAGAAGTTATCCTTCTTTGATCCCTCGAGGATCCTGTTCACGGGATCAGGGAAACAATTATTCCAGTAGCTGAAGGCTTCATCGTCGCGCGGCACCCCCTCTTCGGCGGATCCCTCAAATATCGTTGCATAGAGCCTGTCGCGGGGAATGCCCAGCCTTTTTGTAAGGAATTCCCAGGCCCAGGCTATCGCCTCCTGCTTAAAATAGTCGCCGAACGACCAGTTCCCAAGCATTTCGAACATGGTATGATGGTAGGTGTCGTGTCCCACCTCCTCGAGGTCGTTATGCTTTCCGGAGACCCTGAGGCATTTCTGCGAGTTGGCCACCCTTGGGCTCCCCGGCTGTTTGTTCCCGAGGAAGATATCCTTGAACTGGTTCATGCCGGCGTTGGTGAACATGAGGGTGGGATCGTTCCTGACCACCATTGGTGCAGAAGGCACAACCTGGTGTCCTTTTGAACGGAAAAAATCGAGAAATTCCTGCCTCAGTTCATGCGACTTCATACTTAATCACCTATGAATTATGTTAATATACCCTTAAATTGGCTTGTAAAATTAGTTTTTTTGTTTAGATTTGTCGATTGCCTGTTAAGAATTATTCGAAAGTCACCTCACAACAATGGGGAAACGGAAATACTTTCTTGACCATAACGACCTGCAGTACAAGCAGATAAGACATCCTTTCTGGAGGAAGATCCTTCATTCACTGCTTTGGATCGCCGCTTCCGTGGCACTTACACTTTTCTATTTAAGCATCATCCAGAACCGCTTCGGATCGCCAAAGGAACATGTTCTGAACCAGAAAATCGAAGAGCTCAGGCTGAAATATTCCATGTCGAACCTGGATATTGACCGGACTTTGAAGGATATAAAAAGCCTTGAAAGCTCAGATGAGATAAGGTACCGGCCCGTACTGCAGATGGAACCAATTCCACAGACGATCAGGAATCCTGGTTTTGGTGGTGTTGACAGGTACAGAGAACTCAATGGCTACATGAATTCATACCTGATGCGTTCCACAAGGCAGAGGATCGAAGAGATAAAGAACATGCTCACTGTCCAGAATGAATCATTCGTGCTGATAAGGGAAAAAACCGATGAATGGAAATTCGAGATGGATCACCTTCCGGCGATAAGCCCCGTCGACCCGTCCTTCAGGCTGGGCGACAGGTTCGGATACCGGGAGAAGCACCCCGTTCTGGGTTACGGAAGGATGCACTACGGACAGGATTTCTCGGTACCCTACGGTACAAAAATTTATGCTACGGGTGACGGAAAGGTTACGGAGGCAGGATATAATACAAGCGGATTCGGCTATTATGTGGTTATCGACCATGGTTTCGGGCTGGTATCCATTTATGGCCATCTCAGCAGGATCAACGTTCCGAAGGATGCAAACGTCAAAAGGGGCGACGTGGTCGGGCTGAGCGGGAATTCCGGGACTTCCTCGGGGCCCCACCTGCACTACCAGATAAACAAGTACGGCACTCCGGTGAATGCAATAAATTTCTTCAATAACGATATAACGCAGCAGGAATTCTACGAAATGATCCAGGCTTTCGGATCGGACTCGATTTTCAGATAATCTTTTCCGATTTGATTATCTTTGCACCGTTATGCCAAAATCAAGATACAGGTTCAATCCCGAGTCGCTGAGTTTCGACAAGGTGAAGCTTGGTTTCCGGGCTGTTATTCTGAGAGGCCTTGCCTATCTTGTCGGATCGCTGCTGGTTGCAGTGATCTATTACGTGGTTTTCGCCGCATTCTTCGATTCGCCCAAGGAAAAAGCCCTTCTCAGGGAGATTGACCAGCTCACGCTTCAGTATGAGATAATACAGAGGGAGATGGATAATCTCGACAAGGTCATCGGCCAGCTCGAAGAAAAGGATGACAACCTTTACCGCACTATCTTTGAGGCCGAACCCATACCCAAAACACAGAGGGAAAGCGGCGTTGGCGGGATAAACAGGTATGAGAGCCTTGAGGGCTACTCGAACTCCGGCATCGTCATTGAAACCACGAAGAAGATCGATAACCTGAAAAAGAAGCTTGTGGTACAGTCCATTTCCTATGACGAACTCTATGACCTGGCCAGGAGGAAGGAAGAAATGCTTGAGGCAATACCTGCGATAATGCCCTTATCGAATGAAGATCTCACCAGGACAGCATCAGGATTCGGACTGAGGATACATCCTATATATAAAATAATAAGATTTCATGCAGGCATGGATTTCACGGCACCTACGGGTTCAGAGGTCTATGCCACAGGGAACGGGGTCATTGAAGCCGTGACACCTGCACAGAGAGGACTAGGGAAGCACATAATAATTGACCATGGTTTCGGGTACAAATCAGTCTATGCGCATCTCGACAATTTCAATGTAAGAAAGGGGCAAAGGGTGGAAAGAGGTGACATCATAGGCTTTGTTGGAAACACGGGGACTTCCGTTGCTCCTCACCTTCATTATGAGATCAAGCTGAACGGAAAGAATGTCGATCCTGTCAATTACTATATGAACGACCTCACGCCGGCAGAATACGAAAAGATGATAGAGATAGTCTCAAAAACAGGGCAATCGTTCGACTAGGCTTCCCCGGTATCCTATGAAGATGAATCTTTTCACAACGCTTACAGGTCTCCTGATCGGGAGTTTTTTCCCGCTGAATGCTATTAACAATTATAAGGATACCACGGCTGCAGCAAGGACGGTGTCAATAGCGGGTGCAGGCGACATAATGCTTGGCACAACATTCCCCTCGCCCAGGTTCCTTCCCCCGCACGATAATCCGCTTCTGCTCCTTGGAGAGCTTGCAGACACTCTTACCGGTGCAGACATAACTTTCGGGAACCTCGAAGGCTCCTTCCTCGACGAAGGCCAACCGGTAAAAAAATGCCGCGATACGACGATCTGCTATCTGTTCAGGATGCCGGAAAGATATGCCGGAGCGCTGGCAGCATCGGGATTCGACTTCCTGAGCCTGGCAAACAACCATTTCGGCGATTTTGGCCTTCCCTCGAGGATAAAGACGATGATGATCCTCGATTCGCTGGGTATCCGTTACGGAGGACTGATCGAGTACCCTTATTCATTCCTTGAAAGAGATTCCGTCCTTTACGGTTTTGCCGCGTTTGCACCGAATGCAGGAACAGTCAGTATAAATGAA
The DNA here is from genome assembly GCA_025454775.1 of Bacteroidales bacterium. Taxonomy (GTDB): domain Bacteria; phylum Bacteroidota; class Bacteroidia; order Bacteroidales; family VadinHA17; genus LD21. The sequence goes on from JALONU010000038.1 coordinate 14,712, forward strand.
ACGGCGAAGGCTGAGGAACTTGTAAGAATGCTTGCCGATACCTGCGATATCGTCATAGTATCATTTCATGGAGGAGCTGAAGGCGCTGATCATCAGCATGTAACAAAGGCCGACGAGATGTTTTACACCGAGAACAGGGGAAATGTACACGATTTTGCGCACAGTATGATCGATGCCGGAGCCGACGTGATCTTCGGGCACGGACCACATGTTACAAGGGCCGTTGAAGTATACAGGGAGAGGTTCATAGCATACAGCCTTGGCAATTTCTGCACATACGGAAGGTTCAACCTTACGGGCCCTAACGGCATCGCACCGATCATCAGGATTGAGGTGGATACGACAGGCAGGTTTATTTCGGGTAAGATCATCCCTGTATATCAGCCATACCCGGGAGGAGCCAGGTTCGATCCTGCCGGAAGGGTGATACAGAAGATACGCGATCTTACCGCTGCAGACTTTCCCGATGCAGTGATCACAATAAGCGATAAAGGTGAAATTTCATACAGGTAACAGCCATGCCATACAAGGAAAAACCAATTGAGAAGCTCTATTATTCTATAGGTGAGGTGAGCAGAATGCTCGACGTCCCTGTTTCGACGGTAAGGTTCTGGGAAAACGAATTCGATATCCTGAGGCCCATGAAGAATAAAAAAGGCAACCGGATGTTCACCCCTGCCGACATCAGGAACCTGAGGATCATTCATCACCTTCTCAAGGAGGAGAAAATGACTCTGCCGGGCGCAAAGCAGAAGCTTGCCGTTAAGCGTGAAGAGACCGATTATAAATATGAGATAAACGAGTCGCTTCAGAAGATAAAGGAACTGTTGCTTGATCTAAGAGATTCGATATGAAACTTAAAGACCTTGTATCCTTTCTCGATTCGGCGATCCCGCTTTCATTCCAGGAGGGATATGACAACTCAGGCCTTCAGGTCGGATCTCCTGAAAGGGAGGTCAGTTCAGCTCTGATTTGCCTTGATGTAACGGAAGAGGTGCTCAACGAAGCCGCATATGCCGGATGTGATGTGATCATTTCACATCATCCCCTGGTTTTCACTGCCATAAAACAACTGACAGGGAGGACCGCTGCTGAAAGACTGCTGCTTAAGGCTGTGAAGCAGGATATAGCCGTATATTCAGCACACACCAATCTTGATGTCGTTGAGAACGGCGTCAGCAGCAGGATGGCCGACAAGCTGGGGCTGGTAAACAGGAAAGTGCTTGTGCCTCTCAGGAACAGGCTTCTGAAACTGGTCACATTTGTTCCCGAAGTTCACGCTGAGGAGGTCAGGGAGGCTGTCTTCAATGCCGGTGCGGGCGTAATCGGCAGGTATGACAGGTGCAGTTTTTTATCACCCGGAACAGGAAGCTTCAGGGCAGGGGAGGGTACCAGCCCGTTTACCGGAGAGAAAGGCAAGGACCACTTTGAGAAGGAAGTCCGGCTTGAAACCGTTTTGTTTTCCCACCTGAAAGGAAAGGTTATAAGGGCACTGGTAGAATCACATCCATACGAGGAACCTGCCTATGACCTGTATCCTCTTGAAAATGAGAATATTGCTGCCGGTCTGGGATGCACTGGGGAACTGAAGGAGGCATTGGATGGAAAGGAATTCCTGGCTATATTACGCGAAATCTTCGGTGCCAGGGGAATAAGACATTCAGCACTGCCCGGCAGAAATATAAGGAAGGTTGCGCTCTGCGGAGGAGCAGGCGGGTCTCTCACCGGTGATGCCATCTCATCAGGAGCGGACGCCTATGTTACAGGGGATATAAGATACCATACATTTTTTGAGGCTGAGGGAAAGATCCTCCTTACCGACATAGGCCATTACGAGAGCGAAAAATTCTCGGCAGAGATATTATACGGTCTGATTACAAAAAAATTCCCTACATTTGCAGTCCGGTTTTCAGAGGTAAATACGAATCCGATTAATTATTTTTAAAATGGAAAAGAATAAGACACACGAAGTTGAGATCCCCATAGAAGACAGATTACGTGCATTGTACAGCCTTCAGCTGGTTGATTCAGAGATAGACAAGATAAAGACCCTCAGAGGCGAGCTCCCCCTCGAGGTGCAGGACCTTGAGGATGACATCGCGGGTCTGGAAACCAGGCTGGGAAATCTCAGGGATGAGGTGGCGGCTCTTGACAAGAATGTCCAGAAGAAGCATAATGAGATAGCTGACTCGGAAGGACTGATCAAGAAATATGAAGAACAGCAGAAAAACGTCAGGAACAACAGGGAATTCGATTCTCTTTCCAAGGAAATAGAATATCAGAACCTGGAAATAGAACTTTACAACAAGAAGATACGGGAGTTTACATCACAGAAGGCTGAGCTTGACGAGATCATCCTCGACACCCAGAAGGAAGAAGAGGGACTTTACAAGAAGCTTGATAAAGTACAGGGTATGATAGAGGAACGCCTTCTTGCAGCATACAAAAGGATTCGTACTAACGCCAGGAACGGCCTCGCCGTGGTACCGGTACAGCGCGATGCCTGCGGAGGCTGCTTCAACCAGATACCGCCGCAAAGGCAGCTCGACATCAAATCGAGGAAGAAGATCATCGTATGCGAATACTGCGGCCGCATCCTCGTCGACGACGAGATCATAAGGGAAACAAAGATCTGAAGAAACATAAACAGAATATGAGCCGGCTCCCAGCAGCCGGCTTTTTTGTTTAATTTTACAGGAGTAACACAGATCTCTCATGACACCTGCTGAATTCAAAGAAATGATAACCAGAGGAATTCCTGGCGAACTTCCTCCGCAGAAGCCTTACGACTCGTCAATAAATCATGCACCCCGAAGGAAGGACATACTGACACCTGCAGAGAAGAAGCTTGCCCTCAGGAACGCACTTCGTTATTTCCCGGAGAACCTCCACCGGGAACTGGCAGCAGAATTTGCGGAAGAGCTGCGCAAATACGGAAGGATATACATGTACAGGTACCGGCCTGATTATGAGATAAAGGCCCGCCCCATCGACGAGTACCCGCATCGTTCACGGAAGGCTGCTGCAATTATGCTGATGATTTCAAACAACCTCGACAACTCAGTGGCACAGCACCCGCACGAACTGATAACCTACGGCGGCAACGGAGCGGTCTTCCAGAACTGGGCACAGTACCTGCTTACTATGAAGTACCTCTCCGAGATGACCGATGAGCAGACCCTCGTCATGTATTCGGGTCATCCGCTCGGCTTATTCCCTTCGCACAGGGATGCCCCGAGAGTTGTTGTAACCAACGGTATAATGATCCCCAATTATTCGTCGCACGACGACTGGGAGCGATACAACGCCCTTGGAGTGACCCAATACGGGCAGATGACGGCAGGATCGTACATGTACATAGGTCCGCAGGGTATAGTCCATGGTACAACAATAATCCTGATGAATGCGGCAAGGATCAAATCGGGAAGAACAAACCCTCACGGTATAAGGCTCTTTGTCTCATCAGGACTGGGTGGAATGTCTGGAGCACAACCAAAGGCAGCACGGATCGCAGGACTTATATCGGTCACGGCCGAGGTGAACCCGAAGGCTACCCGGACCCGCCACTCCCAGGGCTGGGTTGATGAAGTGTTCGGGGAAATGGGATTGCTTATAGACAGGGTGAAGAAGGCAAGGGAGAAAAATGAGGTCGTTTCAATAGCCTATAGCGGGAACATCGTTGAAGTGTGGGAAATGTTTGCGGATGAAGGATTATTTGTCGACATCGGTTCAGATCAGACCTCTCTTCACAATCCCTGGGCGGGAGGTTATTATCCTGCAGGACTGACCTTTGAGGAATCGAACAAAATGATGTCGGAAGATCCGTCCTCATTCAGGGACTATGTCAGGAAATCTCTTGTACGGCAGGTTGAAGCCATTAACAGGCATACTGCACGCGGAACCTATTTCTTCGATTACGGGAATGCTTTTCTCCTCGAAGCATCGCGTGCCGGCGCCGACGTCCTGAAAGCTGACGGTGAGTTCAGGTACCCTTCATATGTTCAGGACATCATGGGTCCTCTCTGCTTTGATTACGGTTTCGGACCTTTCCGCTGGGTATGCTGTTCAAATGATCCTGCAGACCTTGAAACAACCGACCGGATAGCTGTCAGAATGCTGAAGAAACTGATGAAGGAAGCTCCGGGCAGCATAAAGCAACAGATGTCTGACAACATACACTGGATCGTGGAAGCGGGGAGGAACAAGCTGGTTGTCGGATCTCAGGCAAGGATACTCTACGCCGACCTGGCGGGAAGAATCTCACTTGCCGCTGCATTCAACAGGGCTGTGGCCTCAGGTAAGCTGAAGGCTCCGGTGGTAATCGGCAGGGATCATCACGACGTGTCAGGCACCGACTCTCCATACCGTGAGACATCAAATATTTATGACGGATCAAGGTTCACTGCCGACATGGCGGTACAGAATGTGATCGGTGATTCATTCCGCGGTGCAACGTGGGTCTCGCTTCACAATGGCGGCGGAGTGGGCTGGGGGGAGGTCATAAACGGCGGTTTCGGGATGGTCCTTGATGGCTCCCGCGAGGCTTCACGAAAGCTGAAGATGATGCTTCACTGGGATGTCAGCAACGGAATTGCACGGAGGAACTGGGCAAGGAACAGCGGTGCGATGGAAGCACTTCAGCGGGAGATGCAAAGGACACCCGGGCTTAAAGTCACTGTGCCGTACCTGGTTGATGATGCTGTTTTTCAAGGAGTACTGCTGCCAGAGCCATAACACCTTCGCCGCGGCCTATAAATCCAAGCTTTTCTGCTGTTGTCGCCTTGACAGAAATATTATCAGGCGTGGTACCCAGAATTGAGGCCATCACTGTCCTCATATCCGGGATATATGCTGCTATCTTGGGCTTTTCGAGGCAGACTGTGCTGTCGATGTTCACGAGCCTGAACCCATGCCTGCTGATGATCCCGGAGGTTCTTTCAAGGAGTATCTTGCTGTCGATGTTTTTGTATTCCGGATCGATATCGGGGAAATGGCAGCCGATATCTCCGAGTCCTGCTGCTCCGAGCATGGCATCACAGACAGCATGAATGAGGACGTCGCCGTCGGAATGTGCTATGCAGCCAAAGTCTGAAGGGATCAGGACGCCTCCGAGCCAGAGTTCACGTCCTTCAGCAAGACGATGGAAATCGATACCCTGACCGGTTCTCAGGTTCATCTGCTCACCTGGGTTGCTTTTCTGAGCGCGCTGCTGTCGAAGGAGATTGAAAAGCGCAGTGTCCTGGCAAGGGGGTGGTTAAGAGTTACGGGCATCAGGTATGAGAAGTCGATTGTGAAGCCGCTCATCCTGAATCCTGCTCCTGCCGTGAAGAACTGGCGTTTGCCCTTGTATGCGTTTTCGTGGAAGTACCCGGCCCTCAGAGCAAAGATATTATTGTACCAGTATTCAGCTCCGTATGAATAGGTTATTTCATGGAGTTCTTCCATTAAGCCGCCCGGCGCATCAGCGAAAGACTTGAAAAGTGCTTCCGGGACCGAAATGCTCTGTTCTTCAGTTATTGTTGAGTCGGGTGTCGGAACAAGAAGCTTGTTCAGGTCTATGGCGATGGCTATTTTGTTGAAGCGGTCGAATTCATATGTAAAGGAGGTTCCAAGCCTGAGGTTCATCGGGATGAAATCGGAGTAGGATTCGGTGTAGCTCATCTTGGATCCGATATTGGAGATGTCGCCTCCGAGAGCTATTATCCCATTTTTCCCGAGGAGTTCTATTTCCTTGTGGTAATATGCAGAGATATCCGCTGCCAGTGAAAGTCCGGGTTTTGTATCCTCTCCCTGGGCAGGGTAGCCATGGGTGAGGTTTGAATAGATGAACCTGAAAGCCACTCCTCCTGAAAAATTTTCGGAGAAAAGTCTTGAATAGCCGAGGTCGACAGCCCATTCATTCGGATTCACAATCAGCTGTGTAGCTCCGCCTTCGTCGGTGAATTCAATCTTTCCGTATGATGAATAGGTAAGGCTTGCGCTCATTACCTGCTTTTTGTCGAACCTGTAGTAACCTGAAAGGTAGGCAATGTTGATGTCGGGGACCATCGACCTGAGCCAGGGAATGTAGGATATTGCGGCTCCGTATTTTCCGTCGATGAAGGCGAACTTCGCAGGATTCCAGTGCATGCTGTAGATATCCGGAGCAGTTGCTGCACCTGCGTCGCCCATGGCTCCAGCACGCGAATCGGGTGCGATCGTAAGCCAGGGAACAACCGTCTGAATCGGATTGTATTCGTATTTGTCATCCTGGCCGAAAGCCCGGTTGGATAGGGGAAGAGCCAAAATCAAAAATAAGAGTGCAATGGTCCTGTTTTTCATCATCATTCCTGTCTTTCAACAAATTTACAAATATAAAACAATTTTTTACCTATGTTATTGTGTTTTAATTATAATATGACAATACGCCCTGAAGCTGAAGCCTTTTCACTTTTTTCCGTTTCAACCGTGATCCTGTAGGGATAAATACCCTTGCCGACCCTCGTGCCGCCGCCGTTGTTTCCGTCCCATATGATCGGTGGAAGCTGGTACCCTGTTGAATATCCCGAGCTCCTCAGCAACCTTACGAGCCTTCCTGCTCCATCGTAAATCGATATTGTGATTTCAAGGCTCGTTTCTGTCCTGTTATGTCCTGCTGTGATCCTTGTCTCACTGATAACAGGGTTAGGATAGTTTATAAGATTGGTAAGAATAAATTTTCCGCCGGTCTCGACCACAAAAAGTATTGTTTCCTCCGATGAGTTGTTGAAGTTGTCCCATGCCTTCATCTTAAGTGTATGGCTTCCTTCCGAAAGGCCGGAAAGATCATACAGAACCCGGCCTTTCATGTAATTGTCGAAATCATTCTCAAAGTAATTGTTCAGCACAAAGCTGGCCTGGCTGTCGTCGAGCCATGCAGTAAGGTCATGGCCGATTCCCGATCCGGTGGTATTTATCCCTCCTTCATCCTCGATTATTGCAAGCATTCTCGGACTGGCATCCGTTATCCCGCCGTTGCGAAAGAGAGTGTCGTTCATGAACAGCCTTATTCCGGGGCCTGTTGTGTCGACCGTTGTTATTTCTGCAAATCCGCCGACAACGACTTCGGAGAAATGACCTGTCATATCACTGCTGCTGTCGGAAGCATAATAGCTGATCCTCCCGTTTCCGTATTTGTAGTCAATATCCCTGGGAACTATGAATGTGAAGCTGAATCTGCCGTTTTTCGCCAATGTCTTGCCGCTGAATATCAAATTGCTGACAAGCCCGAACTTCATCGGCAGTCCTCCGTCGTTTGCCAGTGTCCTGACTTCGGAGGACTTTTCATACACTCTGGGCATGATGATCCCCGAGAAATCCGAAACGGGCATCCCTGTATAATCCTCCACATGGCCGGAAACCGTGATCCTCGAAAGTGCTTTCAGGGTATCGGCAGGGGCTTCTGCAGGCAGGTGGTTTATCGAGTCAGTCACCACTCTTCCATGCCAGGGCCATGAAAGCATAAGTGCAGGATCGCCGAGCAGGGAGAAATTCCTTTTGTTGGGGCCGCTGCCCGAGTTGTTCTTGGCAATGCGGATTATGTCGCCCAGCCTTAAAGGCAGTCCTGCGGGGTCGCGGTCGAAGGCTGCATCGAAAATATTCCTGTTGAGGAAATAGTTCGGGGCTGAGTAGACGACCCTTGTGGTTGACATAAGAGCTACTGCTCCGCCATTCGGGTTAAGGAGTACCATTTCTCCAGCCGACGTTTTTCCGATGATCTCCTTAGTAATAATATTGATCTCGGCATCGTCGAACCTGCTGAACTCGCATGTAGCCGTAATGAAGAGCGGGAGTTTTGAACCGTTGGTCCAGGCCTTTATTTCGTCTGTCTTCATCACGCGTTCGTGTGCGAGCCCTGTTTCACTTCCATGGCCTACATAGTTGAAGATCAGGCAGCCTGAGTTAATTCTTTCACCGATAGCCTTGTTCACATCGGGGTACGACTGGCCGTTGGCTGTTGTTACCTGCCTGAAAGCGTCGAGGTAGATCTTGTCGATATTGAATTCAGGCACACTGTCGGAGAGCAGTGCTGCAAGACCTTCGGCATCCGACATATGGGCATTCCCGTCCTCATCGTCTGCAGCAATACATATCACATTCTTCCAGTCGCCCGTATTTGACGGCTTCATGTAATCCCTTATCTTCCTCACAATTATTCCTGCCTGTGCAGTGTCGGAGACAGGCAGCCTTCCCACTCCGATATCTTCGGTTCCCTCTGCCTCCCCCTCTCCTTCTTCGAGCAGGCCAAAGAAGTCGTCGGAAGTGAATGACGAAACTACCACATTGGAGTTCTGCGACTGGTACGTCGGGATGAAACAGGGATTCTTCGGAGGTGTGGTCCGGTTTTCGTATGAGCCGTCGCCGAAAAGAAGAAGGTATCTCAGGGGCCTTTCCGTTCCCTGCTGCCTGAGGTATTTCATTCTAACGAAGTTCCTGATTGCTGCTATGTCGGCGGTGCCGCCTGAAAATTCATTGTAGATCTGCTGGGGTGTTACCACCTCTGAAACCAACCCGCTCTCGCTGTAGTGAAGGGCTGCGATCATACTGGCATATTTCAGGAAAAGGGGATGGGTAACGATAATCATGTCGGCGGGTTCACCGGCGTGCAGATCCTGGTTCGGAACCGGACCGGATATATCTGCCGGTACCTGCTGGCCCGATCCGCTGAACAGGATGAACTTCCTGAGTGAGTCGGTCTCTGCCCTGAAGGTAATATTATCGCCTGATCTTGAGTATGTTATATTGCGGGGCCGGGAAGGATCGGTAACATCCCACACAAGCGGCGAATACCCGGTGCTCTTTATTGAGAATTCCGTTATCCGTCCCGGGGCCACCGATCTCGAATCAAAAATTAATACGGGTTCACCTGAGTAGATGCTGTATTTTCTTCCCTGGAGTCTCAGGAAGTCGAGCCATCCGCGGGCCCCCGTTTCACCGTTATTGAAAAATTTCACATCGAATGAAGGGCTTGCCGACTGAGCATAGAAATAACCCGAGGAATCCGTGATCTGTGCGTATGTTCCGGTGTAATTGAAGAGGTTGACATTCTGCACCTGGAGGCTTTTAAGCTGGGTGGTGCCTTCATAGAGCCGGAATACCGACAGGAGAGGCGATCGTGCAAGGACTCTCATCCTGTATCTGATCCTCTCAGTCGTAATGATTCCGGAAAAACCGGGATTTACAGATATCCCGGCCGACAGCGGAACAGGCTGGTACCATTCCCTCCCGGATTTAATAAGGTTCTCGTTGTCAATTTCATGAACATAGAGCGCATCGGATTCTGATGAGGAATAGGTCGCAGGGGCTGTCGGACTTGCGGAATTGATGATCCTGCTTCCTGTTCCCTTGCCTGAAGTAAGAAAGTAGAATGCGGTATCGGAGTAGTTATGCCTTACATGTTCAAAAACGGAAGCGGCCGGATTGAACTTCCACCGCGACGTTCCCTGGGCGTAGAACAGGATGTAATCGCCGGTATTGAAAATGCCGTCGCTCCCTTTTTCCAGGAATATCGCCACCTCCTTCAGGTCGTCGGGGGAGGGATCACTGTTGTAGAATGAGAGCTGACCCTGGTTGTTGGCAAAGATCCTGGGATCGGAGGGATCCTGCAGTCCGAGATCCCTTAGTCTTGAATAGTCTATCCTGTAAATTCCGTCGCGGACAATGGCTATCCTGTACCACCTGCCGTCGGCCAGTAACGAGGAGGAAGCATAGCTGCCCGTAGCCTTCTGGGCGCTGAGGCTTCCTGAAACAATAATGAACAGCAGGGAGTATATCTTAAAAAATCTTGCCATCTTCCCGGGCAAAGATAGAAATGAATCGATCAGGCTCGAAATATTAACGTATCTTAAACGTTGATATTGCTGAAATGTCGTACTGGACCAAATATATATTTCTTGCAATCCTTGCCGGCCCGGTGCTTGATCCGGCAGTGAAGGGACAGGAGGACATAGGTTACCAGAACCTTCCTGTGAAGAACCCTTCGCTGACAGGCTGCGAAGGAAACGGAATGCTGAAAATGTCGTACATGAATCATTACCCCGGATACAATTACAACCTGCATTCGGTCAGTATCTCCTACGACGGATATTTCCCGGCCCTTCACGGCGGAGCAGGGTTTTACATATCCGACGAATACCTGGGAGGAATAATCAACAACCTCCGGGGAGGTATTTCATACTCGTATTATCTCCGGGCTTCTGAAAAGATATATATCTGCGGGGGCCTCTCAGCATCGTTCCATCACAGGGGATATAATTTCGGAAACGCTGTCCTTCCCGACCAGATCGACCCTCTCGGAAATATTTCACCTTCGGCGGAGATCCTGTCGGGAAGGGGGAGGACTGTTGCCGACCTGGCAACCGGATTCCTGTTCATCGCCGGCAAATTCTACGGGGGATTTTCGGTGAATCATCTTGCTGAACCCGATCCCTCAGGGCCGGATAACCCTGACGGAAAGCTGAGGAGGACGCTGCTGGTACACGGGGCCGCGGACCTGCTTACCGGCGAAAAAAGGGAGATCAGGATAATTCCCCTGGTATCGGCAGAGATCTCGAAAGGTATGTATTCAGTTTCAGCGGGTGTTTCCGCAGAGAGCCGCATGCTGTCGATGAATGCGATGCTGCTTGCGGGGAGCAGCAGGAACCTGGACCTTCAGGCAGGTTTTTCCTTTATACTGGGCAAGGCGATGGTTTTCTACGCTTACCGCTTCAATCTTTCCACCGGGGAAAACCTGCTTCCCTTTTCCCTTCTGCACCATACAGGCGTCGCAATCAGTTTAAATAGTGTTGATAAAAGAAAAACCGTCAGGACAATAAATTTACCTGATTTGTAGTTATTTTTGATGTCCGGAAATCCGGGAATCTGAAAATTTATTATATTTGAACTTCTTATAGGCTTTAAAACAAAACAGATATGCGTAGATTCAGAGTATTAGCGGTAGTTTTCTTAGCTTCACTCTTTCTTGTGTCCTGCAGTTTATTCAGGAAGAAGGGTGATTCAAACGTCTCCCCTACAACGGGTTGGGAATACAACAACCCCGACAACGGAGGATTTGAAGTAGCTATCGGTGCAGAGCAGCAGACGGGGCCGGGCCTGGTTCTCATCGAGGGAGGCAGGTTCACAATGGGACAGGTTACCCAGGATGTTCTGTTCGACTGGAACAACAAGCCGAGAACAGTCACGGTTTCATCCTTCTATATGGATGAGACTGAGATAACAAATACGGATTACCGGGAATATCTCTACTGGCTGCGCAGGGTATATGTCGACTACCCGGAAGTTTACAGGCGCTCGCTTCCCGACACCCTCGTCTGGAGAAGCCCCATGGGATTCAATGACCCCTATGTCCAGTACTATTTCAGGCACCCCTCATATAACCAGTATCCCGTTGTTGGGGTCAGCTGGGTTCAGGCAAACGATTACTGCCTCTGGAGAAGCGACAGGGTTAATGAACAGCTTCTCGTAGATGAGGGAGAGCTAAGCCCGAATCCCAACCAGACAAACCAGGATAACTTCAACACAGAAGCATACCTTGCCGGACAATATGAGGGAGTCACAAACAAACTCAGGGAAAGCCTGAACCCGAATCAGACGGAAAGAAGGACAAACTTTGAGGACGGACTGCTGCTTCCCAGCTACAGGCTTCCTACCGAGGCAGAATGGGAGTTTGCAGCCTATGCACTCAGGGGTACGACCTTTGAGGAAAGGATTTACGAGAGAAGGATCTATCCATGGGACGGGGATAATGTAAGGAATTCAACACCGAGGTACAGGGGCGAGATGATGTCTAACTTCGTCCGCGGCAGGGGCGACATGATGGGTGTTGCAGGAAGCCTCAACGATAACGCAAGCATAACCAGTGAGGTGAGATCATACTGGCCTAACGATTACGGACTATACTGCATGGCAGGCAACGTGAACGAGTGGGTGCAGGACGTTTACCGCGCCCTCTCCTTCGAAGACGTAGATGAGTTCAACCCCTTCAGGGGAAATGTTTACACCGACCTGCGCCGCGATGCAAACGGGAAAGTGGTGACTAAAGGCAACCTCGGAAGGCTTTATGTTGATACAGTAAAGGCTGTCGACGTTGCAACAAGGCACAATTACCAGAAAGGCGACTACAGGAATTTCAGGGACGGGGATCAGAAGTCCTCAATCTCGGCAGGCGACGAGTGGTATACCGACGACGATCCGGATAACAAGAAGGGATCCTGGAGAATGTACGCCCAGAGAGAAGCCTCAGAAACACAGTCAGCCGACTTCATAACCCTCATCAACGACTACGCCAGGGTTTACAAGGGAGGTTCGTGGAAGGACAGGGCTTACTGGCTGAATCCTTCGACAAGAAGATTCCTCGACCAGAATGAATCGCGCGACGACATCGGATTCCGCTGCGCTATGATAAGGGTCGGAAGTCCTACAGGTTTCTGATATATGTGATACCATAATATAAATGGGGCTTCAGGTAAGCCCCATTTTTATCGATAGCCATCCCGTACATGAAAACAGATCAGCTCTACGATCTCTTCAGGAAATCCGCCGGTGTATCAACGGATTCGAGGAACATAGCCGAAGGCCAGATATTTTTCGCCCTCTGGGGTGATAACTTCAACGGCAACAAATTCGCCGCAGATGCGCTCGAAAAAGGCGCCTCTTGGGCCGTGATCGACGATCCTGCATTTGAGACAGAAAAGACAATTCTTGTCGATGACACTCTGGCCGAACTGCAGGCACTGGCAGCACACCACAGGAAGGAAATGAACGTACAGGTGCTGGCTATTACCGGGACCAACGGTAAGACCACCACCAAGGAACTCATCTCGGCAATACTTTCACGTAAATTCAGGGTGCATTCCACCCAGGGCAACCTGAACAACCATATAGGAGTACCTCTTACAATACTTTCAGCTCCTGACGATACCGAAATAATGGTGATAGAAATGGGGGCCAATCACCTTGGAGAGATAAGAACACTATGCCTCATAGCAAAACCCGATTACGGTATAGTAACCAACATCAGCACTGCTCATATTGAAGGCTTCGGTTCATATGAAGGAGTCGTAAAAGCCAAAACAGAGCTCTTTGAACATCTTCGCAAGGTAAACGGCATAGCGCTTTACAACGACAGGGACCCGGTGATCTCCGAGAAGATCTACAGACTGGTGAACAGGGCTGTCCCTTTCTCGGATCCGACAGGCATCGGACTGAGCCTGAGTGCCTCGCCTTCTGATGGACACCTGCACATCAGGGCTGAGTACCAGCACAGGACATGGGAGATCAGGACCAACCTCTTCGGGAAGTTCAATCTTGAGAATATCAGGGCTGCCATGGCCACAGGGCTTTTCTTCGGTGTCGATCCCGACAGTATAACCGGGGAAATTGAAAAATACAGTCCACGGAACAACAGGTCGCAGATAATGGAAACCGGGAAGAATGTCCTGGTATGTGATGCCTACAATGCAAATCCCGTGAGCATGAAATCGGCCATCGAATCATTTGCGGCCATTCAGGCCGAAAGGAAGATATGCATACTCGGCGACATGCTCGAGCTTGGCGACAAGAGCGAAGAGGAACATATGGCAATACACAAAGTGCTCTCCGACAATAATTTAAGAGATGTTATGCTGGTTGGACCTGTTTTCTGCAAGGTCTCGGCAGGCTTCCGTTTCAAGACATTCCGCGATACCGACAGGCTCAAGGAATTCCTGAAAGCCAAACCGCTTAAAGGCTGCCACATACTCATCAAGGGATCACGCGGGATTGCGCTTGAACAGATCTATAGCCTGCTTTGATTTAATTGCTGCCGGTAAAGCTGATATTGACAAGCAGGATCTCCGACCTGCTTGCAGACCTTATTCTGGGTCCCCAGATACCGAATCCTGATGAGACAATAACCTGGGTGTTTCCGATCTTCCGGTATCCGTAGCTTACTTCGAATATTGCCCTGGTAAAGTAGTTCAGCGGCCAGAACTGGCCGTTATGGGTGTGCCCCGACAGCTGAAGGTCGGCTCCGGCATCGACAGCTTCTCCCAGGTTTACAGGCTGATGGTCAAGAACGATCACGGGCTTTGTGCTGTCTGTACCCTGTAAGAGCTCACTAAGGGGCTTCCTCTCCGCCGGGGAATATCTGCGGGAATCCCTGTCAATCCTTCCGGCCACCTGGATACCTCCCGGCAGGATCACTATCTCATCTTTCAGAACCCTGATACCCTTGCTTTCAATATAAGGGATTGTCCTTCCGGCTCCTCCTATGAATTCATGATTTCCTGTAATAGCATATAAGCCGTCCGTTGTTTCCGGGATCCTGAAATGCTTCAGAAGGTCTCCCCTCAGAACAGGCCCCAGTTCCCCGTCGATGATATCGCCGAGCAGGAAAACAACATCAGGCTTCAGCTCCTGCAGGATTTCCGAGAGCTTAACCATGCTTCTCTTCCTGATAATGCTTCCCAGGTGAATATCGGAAACGGCAGCTATACGAAGCTTCTCAACGCCATCCGTTTTCTTGTTTATCGAAACATTGTACTCTCTTACCTTCGGGATGACAGCATTAATGAATCCCCCTGCGATAAGGAAAAAAGACGCCGATGCAACAGCAATAAATGACCACTTGCGATAGCCGGGCATGATCTCCGGTGTCAGGACTCCTGTGAGGCGCAGAACCAGTCCGGCAATATCTGTCAGCAGGAAGAAGAAGAAACCGTAAACAAGGAAGGCCAGCCAGAACCCTCCGGCTATGTTGAGTATGTCGGTGAAGACTGTTGAATGCCTCACCTCTAGGAACTTAGCGGCGATGAACGTCAGGGCTGCCGCCGAGAATATTATTGTGTAGGCAAGCTTGTTGTCACGGGCATAGGCTATTGCATTGTATCCCTTGAAGAATATGTACAGGTTTCCCGCGAAATAAACAGAGAATACAACCAGGAAGAATACCACGAACTGATGTGTTTTCATTTAGCAAAGTTTGTTTTCATGCTGCGAAAAGTTCGTCTGCGCATGACATAAAACCCGAAAACGATGCTCTTGTTCAAAACAGGTTCCGGGTTTTCAAAGCTTCCCAGTCTTTTTATTTCTTCCCTTTTTCTGTTCAGTTCGCTTAATTCCTTTCCTGCGTCGCGGTGAGCCCTTAAAACTGCTATGAAACTTCTGACCTGTCCTTTCAGGAGGAAAAAGAATGCAGCAACGCCGTCGAGTATCTTTCTTATGAAAATTACCTTGCGGAAGCTGCTTTCGGGAAGGTTTTTGTACAGCAGCCTGATACTGTTGCGGAAGTTAAGATAAGTCTTGAAAGGCGAGCTGTAGGGAAGGGCTCCACCCCCGACATGAAATACCACGGAGAGGGGGATGCAGGTTATCCTGTACCCTGCCCGGTGAAATCTCCAGCAGAGATCTATTTCCTCCATATGTGCAAAGAAGTCAGGGTCAAATCCTCCGCATTTTACCCAGGCTTCACGGCGGACAGCCATGCATGCTCCCGACGACCAGAATACTTCCGCAGGGTGGTCATACTGTCCCTCATCCTTTTCAGTCACGTTAAAAACCCTCCCCCTGCAGAACGGGTACCCGTACATGTCGATGAAGCCTCCGGCCGCACCGGCATATTCAAATTGGTCCCGTTTGCTCCACGACAGTATCTTCGGCTGGCATGATGCGACATCCGGATTTTCGTCAAGATGGCTGATCAGGGGTCCGAGCCATCCGGGTGTGACCTCGATGTCGCTGTTCACCAGTACATAGTATTTAGCCTCTATGCGGGAAAGAGCAATGTTATAGCCTTCTGCAAAGCCATGGTTCTTCCCAAGCCTGATTACATTCACCCGACTGAAGCTTTGTTCTATCCATTCACACGAGCCGTCATCCGATCCGTTATCGGCTACAAAAACCGATGTGTCATCACAAGAAGACCTTTCGGCAAGGCTGCCGAGGAAGCTTTTAAGGAATTCAAGTCCGTTCCAGTTCAGTATTACTACAGCCGTTTTAAGCATCGGGCTTTTCCCTCTTATGTTTCCATCTCCGGTGACTCCAGATCCAGTATTCCGGTTTCTCCCTTATGATTTCCTCCAGTCTCCTTACGTGTGTTTCAGTTATCAGATGTTCCGGGAGACCTTTTGTATGTTCGAAGAGGAGTTCTACTGTGAGGTAATATTTCCCGCGCTTTTCCCTTGTAATATTGAACAGAACCATTGCCATGTCGTATTTGGAGGCAATTTTTTCGGCGCCCAGATAGACGGGTGTATCCTGGTTGAGGAAGGTAGTCCAGAATTTAATATCCCCTTTGGGAGGTGTCTGGTCAGTAAGGAATGAGTATAAAGCCCTGACATTGTTTTTCCTGTTCTCAATAACTTCCCTGACCACGTGCTGCATGGGTGTCACGGACATCCCGAACCTGGTCCTGTTTTTTATCATGTATTTATCGAAGTGTTTGTTGGCCAGCGGCTTATATATTGAAACGAATTTGTATGGGGCCCACAGCGGAAGTGTCACCAGCCACTCCCAGTTGCTATAATGACCAAGTACGGCCGCGACATCTCTTCCTTCATTGAAGAGCTTTTCAAGCAGTTCAGGATTCTTATGAGGCACTCTCTTCATAAGCTCGCCTGCACTCATGTGGTTCATTTTGAAAGTTTCAATGAACAGGTCGCAGAGATAGCGGTAGAATTTTTTCTCGATGGAAAGGATCTCCCCGGTGTTCTTTTCAGGGAAGGAATTTGTGAGGTTTTCCCTGACCACTTTTCTCCTGTAGCCCGGGAAATAATACATAAAGAAATATATAAGGTCGGAAAGCAGATAAAGCACATTCAGGGGTAGAAGTGTGATTATCCGGATGAATGCATAGAATATGTAAAAACCTAGTGCTCCCATTGGGTGCGAACTGCTATTCCTGCATAAATTTACTCACAATTTCGAGAAATTCAGGAAAAACAAGACCTCCGGCAGCCACTATCTCCTTTCCGTCGAGTTTCCGCTCATTACCGGAAAAGTCGCTTACCCTGCCTCCTGCTTCCCTCAGGATTATGATACCTGCGGCAACATCCCAGACCTTGAGGTCGTATTCATAGAATGCTTCGAAGCGTCCGCAGGCAATATAGGACAGATCGACCGAAGCCGACCCCAGTCTCCTTATGCCGTGTGTTGTTTTGCAGAACAGGGAGAGGAGATCTATATATTTATCCATACGGCTGAAGTCGTTGTAGGGAAATCCCGTTGCAATGAGGCTTTCTGCCAGGGTCGATACTGAAGATACCCTGACAGGCTTACCGTTTAGCCGGGCGCCGCCGTCTTTCCATGCCGTGAAGAGTTCGTTGCATCCGACGTTGCAAACGACGCCCATAACTGGTTCGTCGTTGTCGGTGAGGGCTACGCTGATGCCATAGGGATTCAGGTGGTGAACGAAATTGGTAGTACCGTCAAGCGGGTCAATGACCCAGTTATACCTGACGCCCTTGCCCGAAGCCGTACCTTCCTCGGTAATGAAGCCTGCCTCCGGGAGGATGGGAGCGAGCATCTCAACAAGCATTTTTTCGGATCCCTTGTCGACGTACGATACCAGGTCGTTCAGACCTTTTGTTTCCATTCGGCCGATATCAAAATTGCCGGATTCGGCAAGGATGAACTTTTCGGTTTCAAGAACTACCTTCACGGCTTCGTTACAGATTCTTTCCAGGTCAGTCATTTCAGTCAATTATGTCAATACTCATCCTGTTTTCTCCGGAGAGCTCTTTAAGCTTCACCTTTCTTATTGTTCCCGCAAGAGCTGAATTCCATGGATATTCCACCCTGATATAGTTTTCTGTATACCCTGTTATCATTCCTTCCGAGCGCGTCCTTTCAAAAAGGACCCCGGCGGTTCTATTCTTGTTGAGAAGGAGGAATTCCTTATGCTTTTTACGGGAAAGCCCGGTGAGCATCCTGCTTCTTATGTCCTTTGTTTCACGGGTTACCCTACCTGTCATTCCGGAAGCTCTTGTTCCCGGACGTTCAGAGAAGGTGAATACATGCAGGTAGGAAAGCGGCAGGGATTCCAGGAAGGTGTATGTTTCTTCCGCATCCTGATCAGTCTCTCCGGGAAATCCTGTAATCACGTCTGCGCCAAGGCCGGCAAGAGGTATCCTTCTTTTCACCTGTTCCACTCTTCCGCTGAAAAGCTCTCTCCTGTACCTCCTTCCCATCAGTGCAAGCATCCTGTTGCAGCCGCTCTGCAGCGGTATATGGAAGTGGGGGAGGACCTTGCTGTTATCTGCACAGAAAGCTATCAGCTCGTCGGTCAGCAGGTTGGGCTCTATGGAGGAGATCCTGAATCTTTCTATGCCCCTGACCCTGACAAGTTCCCTCATAAGCCCGGTGAATGTATCTCCTGTGCTTTTTCCGAAATCGCCTACGTTAACTCCGGTTATAACGATCTCCTTTATTCCTGCTGACGCGATGGTTTCCGCTTCGGCAACAAGTGTTCCTATGTCCGGGTTCCTGCTTTGTCCTCTTGCAAGCGGAATGGTACAATATGAGCAGCCGTAGTCGCATCCATCCTGTACTTTCAGGAAGGATCGTGTGCGGTCTCCGGCAGACCATGAAGGGATGAAGGGACCGGATGCCGATACTTCGCAGGAATGAACCTCGGCTTTTTTCTTTTTGCCCAGTTCTGAGATATACCTGGCAGCGTCAAATTTCTCATTTGTTCCGAGAACCAGGTCCACACCAGGTATTAAAGCAATTTCCTGGGGCCGCAGCTGGGCATAGCACCCTACCACCGCAATGAATGCACCGGGCGACTGGTTGATGAACTTCCTGATGGCCTGTTTGCATTTCCTGTCGGCAGTATCGGTCACCGAGCATGTGTTTATTACGTAAATATCCGCTTGTGAAGATGCAGGAACCCTTTCAAACTGATCCTCCGGGAACGACCGGGATATCGTGGAGGTTTCCGTAAAATTGAGCTTGCAGCCAAGTGTGTGAAAAGCTATTTTCTTTCGGGGAGGATTATTCATTCCCGGTTAAGCTGTCCTATTTCTTTTTTATTGCAAGGGTGACGTTCCTGAACTCCAGGTCACGGCCTTCGCTTTGCAGACATATATGTCCGCTGCTGACATTCAGTCCTGTTCCCTTGTTCTGGACCACACCATTTACAGAAACCGTAATAGTGTTACCCATGCAGACGACCTCCATCCTGTTCCATTCGCCTGCAGGCTTTTCGGACGATTCTGCCAGTTTCTTTAAGGACCTGACGGCTTTGTCCTTTCTCTCGTTCATGTCGGCGCCGCTCATGCATACGAAATCACCCGCGCTTCCTGCCTTGAGCTGGCATTCGATGCACTTTGGCCAGATCGTGTCGGGAAGCTGTGCATGAATGAACACGCCGCTGTTTGTAGGTTCTGAAGGCCAGCGCCATTCGAGGGAGAGAGTATAGTCGGAGTATGCATCTTTCGTCCTCATGTATCCGAAAGGCTCTCCTTTTATTTTGATGACACCGTCAGCTGCGGTGAATACGGTTGCAGGGTCAACGGATGCATCCCTGAGGTGGAATTCCCAGTTATTCAGGTTCTTCCCGTTAAAGAGTTTCACCGTTGCAGTTTTCGGTCCCTTTGCCTTTTTATTTGCTTTCGGTTGTGCCTGCGTCATGCCTGCGGCGATGAGCAGAACGAATATTGAAATTAAAACTGTTCTTGTTCTCATGTGTTTTTATAATAGTTTACTGGCTAGTTCGGCGAGGAAGCTTCTTTCTCCCTTCACGAGGTTTACATGCGCAAATATATCCTGTTTCTTCATCTTGTCGGACAGGTAACTGAGACCGTTTGATGCAGTGTCGAGGTAAGGTGAGTCAATCTGTTCGATGTCGCCCGTGAAGACCATTTTTGTTCCCTCTCCCGCGCGGGTAATTATCGTTTTTATCTCGTGCGGGGTCAGGTTCTGGGCCTCGTCGACGATGAAAAAGATGCTGGAAAGGCTTCTTCCCCTGATATATGCAAGCGGTGTTATAACAAGCTTTTCCTCCTTCACCATGTCGTTGATACGTATGAATTCCGGGCTCTGGTGACTGAATTTATGTTTGATTACTGTAAGATTGTCGTACAGCGGCTGCATATAGGGATCCATTTTTTCCTTTACGTCTCCCGGAAGGAAGCCCAGGTCGCGGTTGGCGAGAGGGACGATGGGCCTTGCCAGGAAGATCTGCTTGTACCTTTTATGCTGTGCCAGCGCTGCTGCAAGGGCCAGGAGGGTTTTTCCCGTTCCTGCCTTACCGGTGAGGGAGACAAGCTGGATATCGGGATTAGCGAGGGCTTCCAGTGCGAAAGTCTGCTCCGCGTTCCTCGGGTCGATGCCGTAGGTGGTTTGTTTTATTACCCTGTTAAGGTTCCTGCTTACAGGGTTATAGTGTGCCAGGGCGCTCGATCCGTTGTTCTTCATGATGAAAAACTGATGTCCTTTAAGGTCGGGCTCAATTTTAAATTCTTCTGCAGGAACTCCTTCGGGAACCTCGTAAAGCTTGCTTATCAGCTCCTGGTTCACACCTTCCATTATTTTTATTCCCTTGTAGAGGTCGTCGATATTGGCAACCTTGTCGTTCTCATAGTCCTGTGCAATTATCCCGAGCGACTTGGCCTTCATCCGGAGGTTTATGTCCTTCGATATCAGGACTACGGTTTTATCCTTGTTTGAACTGCAAACGTAATCGGCAATTGCCAGTATCCTGTGGTCGGGGGTGCGTTCAGGGAATGCCACGCTTACCTTTTGTGAAAAATCCTTTGTTTCGATATGAAGGTTGCCTAGGTTTTCCCCGAGAGGAATGTTGGCGGTAAGGAGCATGTCGCCCGAGAGCTTGTCAAGCTCCCTTGTGAATTCCCTTGCATGGAAGTTGATGAGATCATTCCCCCTCTTGAATTTATCAAGCTCTTCGAGGACCACTATAGGTATGATAACATCATTTTCCTCGAAGTTGTAAATGCATTTATAGTCGTGGAGAAGAACGTTGGTATCGATTATGAATAATTTCCTGTTGTGTTTCTTCGTCATCCTGTAAATAGTTAAAGTACAATTTGTTACGTTCCGCCGCAGTTTGTATTTTTCAGCCTGTAAAATTAACTAAATTATTGCCATAATTTGCAGGCTGTTATTAAACATTGTTAATTTGTGAATAAATGATGAGGGCGGACTGCCCTGATCATGAAGCATAATCCCGAAAGAGACATATGACTTACGTACAGACCCTGGAATTCCTTTATTCGTGCCTTCCAGCCTACCACCGCATAGGCAGGGCTGCTTACAGGAATAACCTCGATAATACAATTGCACTTGACGATTATTTCGGACATCCTCACAGGAATTACACTACCATACATGTTGCCGGGACCAACGGCAAGGGATCAGTATCGCATATGCTCGCATCGGTTCTGCAGGAAGCAGGTTGGAAGACCGGACTTTATACATCTCCCCACCTGAAAGACTTCAGGGAGAGGATAAGGGTTAACGGAAGGATGATACCGAAGCATGAAATTACGGAGTTTGTCAGGAAGCACAGGGAAATCATTGATCAGCTCAAACCTTCATTCTTTGAACTCACTGTCGCCATGGCTTTTGATTATTTTGCGGCGGCGGGTATTGATGTGGCGGTAGTTGAAGTCGGACTCGGCGGCAGGCTCGACTCCACGAATATAATAAGTCCTGTCCTGTCGGTAATAACAAATATCGGGCACGATCATATGGACCTTCTTGGCGATACGATTGAGAAGGTTGCTGCAGAAAAAGCAGGAATAATTAAGCCCGGCACCCCGGTTGTCATCGGGGAGACACAGGTGGAAACCAAAGAGCTGTTTCGGGAAAAGGCAGCCTCGTCAGGATCGGAAATATGGTTTGCCGACTGTAATTTCTCATGCGTCCCGGGAGGGCTGAAAGCCGCGACCACCATGAGGAAATTTACTGTTAATTATTTAACAGAAGGCAGGATATTCAACGGTTCTACTCCCCTGGGCGGTGATTACCAGAAGAAGAATATTCAGACCCTGTTCCAGGCAGCCATGGTTCTGAAAGACAGGTTCAGGATAAGTGAAAAGAACATCAGTGATGGAATCAGGAAGGTGTTGAGGAACACCGGATTACAGGGGAGGTGGCAGATAATTGGAAGGAATCCTCTCATAATCTGCGATACGGGGCACAACAGGGAGGGGCTTGAGTATGTGATGAAGCAGCTTCAGGGTGTTCCTGCAACGAGGCTTCATATGGTGATAGGTTTTGTGAGCGACAAGGACACATCCTCCATACTCCCGATGTTCCCGCGGAAAGCAGAATACTATTTTACCAGGGCATCGGTACTGAGGGCTATGGATGAGAACGTCCTCCGTATGAAGGCAGCTGAATTCGGACTGACCGGTAATAGTTATCATACAGTAAATGAAGCTCTTGCAGCAGCCAGGGC
>JALONU010000039.1 GCA_025454775.1 Bacteroidales bacterium
GATATCATTATCTCCCATGCATTTTCCCTGAGATCGCTGTAAAGTGTTTTCCTTGCCCATTCAAGGATCCCTGATGCAATCCACTGATTACCAATGTTAAATAATCCAGGACTGGCGTCGAGTTCAGTTGTGATCGACATTTCGAGCTGTTCACTGCCCGTCCTGAATCCTTCAGAGCGAACCATCAGTATCTCCCACGTCCCGGAGCTTAATACGGGCTGGTTTTTTTCGGCTCCCGAGCCGAAAATGGCAAATTGTGTGTCGTGACCGGTTGCAACAACAGGGATGCCCCGGGGAATGCCTGTAGCTGCTGAAGCTTCCGGGCTTACCTGGCCGATGATCGTTCCGGGCTCACATATTTCCCCGAACCTGTCAGATGGGAATCCGATCTTCCCGAGTACTTTCTCCGACATTTTCCTGGTTACAAGGCTTGAAGCCATCGAAGTCCCTGCCATAGTGCTGTCATTTACCATCTCGCCTGTCAGGAAGAAAGCAAATACCGACGGCATGAACAGAAACCTGTGGCTTTTGTCGACCAGGTCAGGCCTGTTTTCCTTAAACCAGATAAGCTTGTTTATCGTGTTGAAGGTGAAGGGAAGTACGCCGCTCTCCCCGTAAAGCTCTTCGAGCGGGATGTACCTGCCGATATTGGCCATTACAGGAACGGTCCTTTCACACTGCCATGATATCACCGGGTAAAGCATCGTTCCCGACTTGTCGAACAGGGTTCCGTCGACTCCGAATGTGGTAATGGTGGTGCCTGCAATACTTCCTGTATCGATTGCTGCAGTAACTTTTTTTGAAGCTGCGCACATGCGGCTCCATATTTCCCGGGCGTCCCATATTCGCCAGGCTGCATTCAGCGGATCGGGTATAGTACTATTGGGAGATGATTCCGAAGCGATGATCCTGCCCTTGCTGTTGATCGCGATCACCCTGACACTGCTTGCCCCGCAGTCAAAAACGATAACAATGTCCTTTTGCGGCATTTCAAACCCCTGTCCCGAGATCCTTGAGGAATGCGAGGGAAGCTCCTGAAACAATCAGGGCTATCACATAAAATGCAAGCACAACTATTGTCAGGATCCCGATAAAAACATAGTATTTCCTGAGGTATCTGAAAGCCTTGGCCATCAGATCCTTATCCATGTTTCTTACTGCATCTCCGGCATGCTTGGAGAAACGGTACAGGTATAGCAGAGGGAAGAAATATATTGCCATCAGAAGGAACAGGATAGCAAACACCAGGATCGTTTCGGCAGTACCGAGCTGGCTGTCGCCCATGCTGAATGCAGAAAGGAAAATGCCTGCAATAATTCCGATAAGTATCACCAGACCGATTGCAATGAAGCCCAGTATAGCAAGGAACATCGACCACTTGCGGGTTGTGTCTATATCCCGTATTGTCGCTTCTTCAAGTTCAATTTTTTTGATTTCAGTCAGATTTTCCATGATTGAATTGAAATGAGTTTCTATTTATATAAAGGTCCATATGTGGAACAAGCCCTGTAGTCGGAGCCTTCCTTATCCATTCCAAATGCATTCCATGAGCTCGGGCGGAAGACCTGTTCGTCGGGAACGTTATGCATGCAAACGGGTATCCTCAGCAGAGAGGCCAGCGAAATCAGATCTGCGCCTATGTGTCCGTAGCTTGATGCTGAGTGATTTGCTCCCCAGTTCGCCATAACAGAATAGACATCCGTAAATGGCCCCTTGCCTGTAAGCCGCGGGGTGAACCAGGTTGTTGGCCATGTCGGATTGGTACGGTCTGTAAGTATCCTGTTAACTTTTTCCGGAAGCTCCACTGTCCATCCTTCCGCGAGCTGAAGCACCGGTCCAAGTCCCTTTACAAGGTTGACCCTGGAGATTGTGACCGGCATCACACCTTTGGTGTTGAATTGCGAAGAAAATCCACCTCCCCTGAAATACCCGGTATCTGCAGGCTCCCAGGCAGTTGCTTTGAGGCATTCTTCAGCATCTTTGGGTGTTATTTCCCAGAAGGGTTTGATCACCGGTTTGCCCTTGCTGGTCTGTCTTCCCGAAAAGTCAAGTGCCGATGCCCCGGAGTTGATAAGGTGGATCACCCCGTTGGCAGCCAGCCCCGAAGGCTTCATCTTTGTGACACGCTGCATGGCAGCAGGGCTCCAAAAGGTTCTTATGTCGGAGAACATCTGAGCGGTGTTTGTGAGCAGGTATCCGAACAGCATGGGAACGCCGTTCATGGCGTCATTTTCGGTTGCCACCAGATAGGGAGGTCGTATCCCGTTCCAGTCGAACGAAGAACACAAAATGGCTTCAAGAAAATCGCCGTTGGGCATATGGTCTGTCCACTGGCGCTGTCCCTGGAAACCGCCGAGAATTGCATTATGACCGTGAGACTCTTCCCCGAAGCCCAGTTTCTTAAGCCTGGGATTCCCTACCATCAGATCGCGGGCTATGATCGTCATCTTTACGACAATTTCCCATTCTTCATCCTTGCGTGCCCTGGATTTTGGTTTTTCATTTATGTCCTTGCCTTCACGGCAATATTTTTTTGTCCAGCTGAGCGCTTTCCTGAATTCATCCCTGTCGTAAATATCTTCATTCAGCCTCCTGTTGAACTCGCTCATATCCACGTACTCGTTCCTCATACCCAGGTATTCCTGGAAGAAATCCTCCCTTACTATCGATCCTGCTATACCCATCGAAACGGATCCCATTGAAAGGTACGACTTGCCTTTCATGTAAGCTGCTGCAAGCCCTGCCTTGACGAAGCGAAGGATCTTCTCGCTGACATCTGCAGGGATGGAATTGTCGCCGGAGTCCTGCACATCGCGGCCGTAGATGCCGAATGCAGGCAGTCCCTTCATCGTGTGGCCTGCCAGCGCAGCAGCCAGGTAAACAGCTCCCGGACGTTCCGTGCCGTTGAATCCCCAGATGGCTTTCGGTATTACCGGGTCCATATCTATGGTTTCGCTTCCGTAGCACCAGCAGGGAGTGACAGTCAGGCTGACGCCGACACCGGTTTTCCTGAATTTTTCTGCACAGGCAGCTGCTTCCGCAACACCGCCGATGCAGGTGTCTGAGATCACGCATTCAACAGGACTACCGTCGGGATATTTCAGATTTGCAGAGATAAGGGCGGCTGCGTTCTTTGCCATACCCATTGTCTGCTTCTCGAGGGACTCACGGACCCCTCTCTCCCTTCCGTCTATCGTTGGCCTTATGCCTACCTTCGGGAAATCTCCTATCACTGTCTGATAGCTGCGGTTAACCCTGAAATCATCTGCTGCCATATGGTTTATATGTTAATGGTTAGTTTTCAATTTAAACAAATATAGTATTTTTTAATTTTGTGCTTCAGAAATCTGACGTAATGGAAAAGGGCAGAAGATTACCGCGATGGCTTAAGATGAAGAGGGCAAGCGGGGAGAATTACTCAAGGGTCAGGAACCTTGTAGCGGAGAAGGGCCTCCATACCATATGCACCAGCGGAAATTGTCCCAACATAGGTGAATGCTGGAATGCCGGGACAGCAACTTTCATGATACTTGGAGACATCTGCACGAGAGCGTGCAGATTCTGCAACACAAGAACCGGACGGCCGTTGCCTCCTGATCCTGAAGAACCCGCAAGACTGGCCGAAACAATAAGATCACTTAACCTGAGGCATTGCGTCATAACATCTGTCGACCGTGATGACCTTCCGGATGGGGGAGCAGCCTTCTGGGCCCGGGTGATAAGGACGATCAGGAAGGTCAATCCGGGGGTCACCATTGAAACACTGATCCCTGATTTTGATGCTGTCCCTGAGAATCTTTGCAAGGTGACAGATGCGGCACCCGACGTGATCTCCCATAATGTAGAAACGGTAAGAAGGCTGACCCCGGCAATACGTACAAAGGCAAAATATGACAGAAGCCTCAGTGTCATCAGGTATATCCATGAAAAGGGCATTCCTGCAAAATCAGGATTAATGGTCGGGCTTGGAGAGACGGAAAACGAAGTGCGCGAAACGATCGATGATCTGAGCAAAGCAGGATGCAGTATCCTCACTATAGGACAATACCTGAAACCTTCCCCTCTACATATGGACCCGGTTGAGTATATTGAACCTGAAAAATTCGGATCATACAGGGATTATGCAATAAGACTGGGTTTCCGTTTTGTGGAAAGCGCACCGCTGGTAAGATCCTCCTTTCATGCGGAAAAACACGTGGCAGGTTGATAATTTTTGACTATCTTGATGCCTGAAAAACCGGGGGATCATTTGAGCTATAGAGTTAAATATGAGGACATTGGATTAAGGGATTACAAGGAAACCTGGGATTACCAGGCAGGAATCTTTGCCGGACTTACTACTGCAAAAAAACAGCAGGATGACCTGCCGGCAGAAAGCTGTAAAAAGCCCGGAACACTGATATTTGTTGAGCATCCTCATGTTTACACCCTGGGCAAAAGCGGTTCGGATAACAACCTGCTTATAGATTACATCCAGCTTCAGACAAGGAATGCAGCATTTTACAGGATCGACCGCGGAGGCGACATAACCTATCATGGCCCCGGCCAGATAGTCGGATACCCTATATTCGACCTGCAGGAGATAGGGATCGGGCTCAGGGAATATATTTTCCGTCTCGAGGAAGCTGTCATTACCACACTTGCCGAACTGAAAGTCGATGCATCAAGACTGCCCGGCGGCACGGGCGTCTGGATCGATCCCGACAAACCCGGAAAGACACGCAAAATCTGCGCAATAGGGGTCAGGGCAAGCAGGTTTGTAACAATGCACGGATTTGCATTCAATGTAAATACCGACCTCTCCTACTTCAGCCATATAAATCCCTGCGGATTTACCGACAAGGGGGTAACATCCCTCGCGAAGGAGCTGGGAGAGGAACAGGACATAGAATTCGTAAAGGATATTCTGAAGAATAAAATAAAAGGTACTTTTGACCTGGAATGGATAAACGGCTAAGCTGATGGAAAAGAAATGGGTAATTAAGGAGAGAGGCGACGAAGTGGTAATAAAGCAGCTGGCCGGGACTCTCGGTGTTTCGGAATCCCTTGCCAACCTGATGGTTCAGAGGGGAATAACAACAGCTGCCGAAGCCCATTCATTCTTTAATCCGAGCCTCGATCTGCTTCATGATCCCTTTATGATGAAGGACATGAATATCGCTGTCGACAGGCTCTCAACAGCCGTAAAGAGAAATGAAAAAATACTTGTCTACGGCGATTACGATGTAGATGGAACAACAGCCGTAGCGCTTGTCTACTCTTTCCTGAAACAGCTCTCGCCGAATGTTGAATATTATATCCCCGACCGTTACAAGGAAGGATACGGTGTCTCATTCCAGGGCATTGATTTCGCCGCAGAACAGAACTGCAGGATAATCATTACCCTCGACTGCGGAATAAAGGCTGTCGAGAAAGTCATCTATGCGCGTTCGAAAGGACTCGATGTTATTATCTGCGACCATCATTACCCGGGTTATGAGATACCAAAAGCTCTCGCAGTGCTTGATCCCAAACAGCCAGGCTGCTCATATCCCTATAAGGAACTTTCCGGCTGCGGGGTAGGCTTCAAGCTCATCCACGCCTATTCAAGGATCCACGGAATACCGTTCAGCAGCATATCATCCTACCTCGATATGGTCGCGGTAAGCATCGCCTCAGATATCGTCCCTATTACCGGGGAGAACAGGGTGATGGCGTATTTCGGCCTGAAGCAGCTTAACGAATCTCCGCGTACCGGTCTCCGGGAGATAATTCGTGAAGCAGAGGTGTCGAAAGTCATAACGGTGGAGGACGTAGTTTTCAAGATAGGTCCAAGGATTAATGCAGCAGGCAGGATGGAAACGGGAAGCAAAGCTGTTGAACTGCTGATATCGAACGACTCAAAGCTGGCTACAGGGATAAGCAAGGAGATCAACAATTTCAATATCGAAAGGAGAAGCGTCGACAGGGTGATCACCAGCGAGGCGATGAGGATGATCTCAGAAGATCCGCGGCACCTGAATGCGAGGACCACCGTCCTTTTCAATCCGGTCTGGAAGAAGGGAGTCATCGGTATCGTGGCATCAAGACTGATTGAAACTTATTATCGTCCGACGGTAATACTGACTGAATCGAACGGCTTTGCTACAGGCTCTGCAAGGTCAGTGCAGGGTTACGACCTTTACCAGGCTATCGAAGCCTGCAGTGATCTTCTAGAGAGTTTCGGCGGACATATGTTTGCAGCAGGGTTAACCCTTAAGAAAGAGAATATCAAACCCTTTATCGAGCGTTTCGAACAGTATGTCAACAAAACCATCACTGAAGATCAGCTGGTGCCAAGGGTCTTCATTGACACGGAACTTCTCTTTTCCGAGATCAACGATGAATTTTTCAGGGTGATGAGCCAGTTCCAGCCTTTCGGTCCGGAAAACATGTCTCCGCTCTTTGTTTCACGGAATGTATTTGACACCGGCTCAGGCCGCATGGTGGGAGCCAGCGGCGAACATCTAAAGCTCGACCTTTGCCAGGAATCCTCTCCCACGAAGTCGGTTTCTGCAATCGCATTCAACCTTGCAAACAATTTTGAACATATAAAAGCCCGGAAACCCTTCGATGTATGTTATTCAATAGAAATGAATGAGTTCAGGGGCAGCAAAAACCTCCAGCTTAATATCCGTGATATAAAACCCTCGGAATAGATTCATAGTTAAAACCTTAGCCTTAGCTGGACCTTCAGTTCATCCTTTTCAATGATATTATACATGTCCCTTATTGACGTTAAGGCATACTTTACCCTCATCTCAGCGATTTTCCCGATCTCCCATTCAGCCATAATGTAACTGCGGGATCCCCTGCCGGAGAGTGCAGGTATGCTGAAGCTGTAAAGAAGGTCATTCTCCCAGGCATAAAGCCTTGAATCCCATCCGCCGGTATTGAAAATGCAGTATCTGAACCAGAATGACAATGGTACTCCTGCCGGCCTGTAAACAAGGTCCTGGAGCATCATCATCCCTGTGCTTCTCCCTGGATTTACAATTCTGAAGTCGATCCTGGTGGCCAGTGTGAATTTATCACCAGGGCTGTACTTCAGCTGTCCCCTGATCAGCCGGTTTAAGATATGATCAATTTCAGGAAGTCCTGTTGTACCATCGCCGTTTATCATCGAGTACTTCATATCGCAGACAAGGTCGGCCGACAGGTTTTCTGAAGGAACATACCTGATCCGTATCTCCGTTCTCCTCGAAGAGGAAGGAAAACCGGTCCGGTACCTGAGCCAGGGATAACTGCTTAAATCACAGCCTGCGCTTATGAACAGATGTTTTGCAGCTTCAAAGGTAAAAGCTCCCAGTATGCCTTTTTCGTTGCTGCCTGAACTGCTGGTACCCGGTCCGTTTCCATGGAAACTTGTGAAGCCCGGGGAGTAATTCCTGAGCAGGACGTTCACTCCAAGCCTGTCGGAGGGCCTGAGAACAGCTCCCTGAACCATGGCATAATTGTTAAGGTCATTCATGGCCAGCTCACCGTAGAGCAGGATCCTGCCCAGCATGCTGCTGTAATGTAACGCCACAACATCATTCCTGCTTCCGCTGAATTCGTAAAGGCTGCCCGGGTCGGAAAGATCAGCCCTGACAGGCAGTGAAAACCAGCTTCCCGACCAGCAAATCCCGGCCTTAATGTGCCTTGCATTGTACCAGGAGCATATCGCTGCCGATGTTTCCGCCAGTGCATCTTTCTTTTCAATGGATGAAAGTGTGTTATGAATGCCGCTTTTATAAAATGTCTCTGTGAAGAGTTTGGAGGAATCCTCCGAAAAAGCCGTTGCAGCATCGATCAGGTTATGTGAGGCAAGAAGGATCATTTCTGCTTTCCTGTAGGCCAGATGAACCGCCGCACCCCTGAAAAAGTTGTTCTCATCTGTTGATGTAAAGGGCCTTATCCTGTTTCCGGAAGAAGGGAAGGCAGCTGCAGCCGGCGACAGGTAGGTTCTGAACCCGGTATTTATGCAGAGACCCTGTCCGAAAGAGGATGAGATATCCCCGATAATGATCTTCCTCATAAATCCTTTTCCAGACCAGGCAAGGTGGCCGGAGAGGAAGTCGAACATTTTCTCTCCCTTATCTTTCTCCGTGGTGAATCCTCCCGACAGTCTGCCGGCTGTGAACCTGTATTTCGTCAGCAGCCTGAACGGAAGGCCGGTATCGGCAGGCTCTTTCTCACCCGGGCTGATGATGAAGTTTGAGATGAGCGAACTCCTGAAGCGGACGGGATCTGCAGCACGGGTGTCACCGGGAGAAAGGTCAATAAAGGGGAGGATCAGCTCAGCGGACCTCCTGTCAAACCCGGGAACGGCTGCAATTTCATATACCGACAATATATTACCTGATGACCTGACATACTCAGCAAGCGACTGCACCTGGAACTCGTTAAGAAAGAAGAGACGGGCTATTTCCGATTCGCCGGCGGAGTTGATCCTTACCGGGTTTTCTGCAAGATCATGAAGCTGATCAAAAAGGATCTCCAGGCTTCCCTGGCCGGGATCGTCCTCAAAAAGCATCTCTGCAGCTTCCGTAATTTCATTTGCAATATTTACAACCTGACCATTACAAAATGTCGTAATAAGTACAAATAGGAATGTGGCACTTATTCTTTTATAGAGTTTTGAAAAAGTTACACGGAGGAAATCCGGAGGACCACAACTTGTCCCGATTTGTCGGGAAAGAACCACGGAGGTCATAAGACGTTTCTTAAAATTTTCTTTTTAACCGCAAAGTTCGCAAAGACTGCCTTCGCTGAAGCTCCGGCAGTAAGAGCCGCAAAGGGCGCCAAGCAGCTTATGTCGGGGTTTTTCATCAGGATTTATAAATTATTGGCAATCCTTCTGATGCCATCTTTAAGAATGAGTACATTAAAATTAATCAGCAAACCCAGCCTGTAATTTCCTAGTTTGATATAAGTTAATGTTTGAGCCAGATGGACATCATTCAATGACTCAACACTTTTTATTTCGACGACGACTTTTTTTTCAACCAAAAGATCGATTCTGTAGCCACAATCAAGCTTAACCTCCTCATATACAAGGGGCATCGGTTTTTCCTTCTCAACAAGGTATCCTTCCTTACTCATCCTGTAGTAAAGACATTCTTTATAAGCACTTTCAAGTAATCCCGGTCCGAGAGATCTGTGCACATCTATTGCGAGGCCAATGATCTTATTTGATAATTCATTTTCAGTCATATTCCGTGTTTTATATTGTTTCTCTTAGCGTCCTTTGCGGTGATTTCTTTGCGTTCTTTGCGGTTAATGGATTTCTATTTGATTTTGAATATTATGGAAGCGCTGGAGGTGATGCCGAGCTTTTCGTGGGAAGCAAATCCCAGGTCGATCTTTACCGATTTGAAAAGGTAACCCAGCCCGAAGGTGAACGATGTCCCTTCGCTGCTGAACCCTGCCCGCAGCCAGAGCCTTTCCTTAACCTCATACTCGAAGCCGGTTCTGAATATAAGGATCCCGCCCGTACTCATCTCTGCTTCGGCACCAGCAAACAACACCCTGCTCAGCCCGATCCCTGCCCCGGCCCGTATTGCTGCCGGCATCGCCGATCTCCTCCATGAATCCGGTAAAGGATTAAAAAGATGTATAGCAGCGCTTACGTTGTCTGCCGGTTTGAAGAACAATCCTGCCTCGAATGTTATTGAATGATGATTTTCATATTCTCCCGATGTCTTTTCCAGGAAATAGTCGAGCTGAATGCCTGCGGACATTTTTTCGCCAAACTTGAGTCCGCAGGCCAGGGCTGTCATCGACCTGCTGAAGCCGGAATACCCGAAATGAGAATAGAGAGCTCCCAGCGATGCCTTTCCCGAAGGTATGGTGAGGGCGGCAGTACGCGTACCGAGCTGCCCGATATTGAAGCGGTTCTCATAGTTGAAGCCTGCGCTCAGTGAGCTGTTGAATGCCAGCAGGGAGGGGTTCCTGAATGAGGGCCAGAATCCGGTCTTCATAATGCATACCGAGCCCATCCCTGATTCACCGGCGCCAGCTGGCAGAAAGTAAGGATTGCCGCTTCGGGCGTTCAGGGAAATAAATAAAAAGCTACATGAAACAATTAACCTGTGCAGCGAGTACAAGTGTTTCAGTATAAACTATAAAGATACGAAGAATTTCGGAATTCGGATTGTGGATTTCGGAAATTCGGATTTCGGATTGTGGATTTCGGATTTTCATTCCGCAATCGAAAATCCGCCTTCCGAAATACGCGACTTATCAAGATTGACTTGACACTAGATCCGGTATGGGTTTCTGCCCCCCTTTAGAGCCTGTCCCGACCGAAGCGTCGGGAGGGGATGGGGGGTTAATTAGTTTTATACTGGAATTTCACCTCCTTCAGCTCCCTGTTGGCATCGACGATTTTCTTTTTCAGGCTTTCCTTGAATTTTGCAACTTCCTCAAGAACAGCCCTGTCTCCCGTTCCGATTATTTGTGCAGCCAGGATACCTGCATTCTGGGCAGCGTCGATACCAACTGTTGCTACAGGGATTCCCGGAGGCATCTGCAGTATTGAGAGCACGGAATCGAGACCCTCGAGGGAAGCCTTTATCGGTACCCCGATAACGGGCAGGGGCGTCATGGCTGCGATAACACCCGGCAGGTGTGCTGCCATCCCTGCTGCGGCTATGATCACCTTTATACCTCTTACGGCAGCACCCCTGGCAAATTTTTCCACCTCCTCCGGTGTCCTGTGGGCCGACAGGGCATTCATCTCAAACGGTATTTTAAAATCATTGAGGATCCTGGCTGTTTTCTCCATGACCGGCAGATCCGACGTGCTTCCCATTATTATGCTTACCAGTGCTTCCATATGCTGTTTTGTTTTTAACTTACCTGAGTAAGGCAAAAATAGCTATTAATTTCCTATTTTCGCAGCGGCTCTGATCCCAAAAAAGTCCTTTATGAAAGAGACGGTTATACTCGACAGGAAGTTCCGGGAGATGATCCCGGGAGAGATCATCGGGAAGAAAATAGACGAAATGGCAGAGAAGCTGAACCACGACTATGCCGGCAAGGATGTTGTCTTCCTCGGGATACTCAACGGCGCCTTTTTATTTGCCGCCGAGCTGTTCAAAAGAATAAACCTGAAGGCAAGGATATCCTTTGTGAAGCTTGCTTCCTACGAAGGCACCAAATCGTCGGGATCCGTGAAGGAACTGATAGGCTGGAACGAGGATATCAGCGGGATGCATGTGGTGGTTCTTGAGGATATCGTCGACACCGGACACACCCTGGAGCTGATCATAGGAGAGCTGAAAGTAAGAAAGGTAGCGGACATAAGGATCGCTACCCTGCTGTTCAAGCCAAAGGCATACACAAAGACCATCCCCCTCGATTACATCGGTTTCGAGATCCCCAACGATTTTGTTGTCGGCTTCGGCCTCGACTACGACGGCTACGGCCGCAACCTGCCCTCTGTGTATACCCTGGTCAAATAACGTCAAGACTGCAATGCAGCAAAAAACTCATGAACTCACCCCAACCTCCCGCCGAAGCGGGACAGGCTCTCTCTGCAAAGCGAAGAGGGGCTGAGTACGTTTGAAAAGGAACCTTTTAGAGATGTTTTACAGTTTTTATGAAAACGAATAAATGAATCAAAGACTAATGGCAATGTTAAACTTCCTGATTTTTGGCCCTCCCGGATCCGGCAAGGGCACACAGTCGGTAAAACTGGCAGAAAAATTCAACCTCATGCACCTGTCGACAGGCGATATGCTGAGGGCAGAAATAGCCGCAGGCACTGATCTCGGCAAAAGAATGAGCTCCATAATGTCGAAAGGAGAACTCGTTCCCGATGAAGTTGTTATTGAAATGATCGCTGCAAAGATAGACGGAACAAAGGGAAGGGCCGGATTTCTTTTTGACGGATTTCCCAGAACGGTTGCCCAGACCGAAGCCCTGGAGAAGATGCTGAACGAGAGGGGAATGAAGATCGACAGCATGCTGGTACTTGACGTCGACCACGACGAACTGGTCAAGAGGCTGATCCTGAGGGCAGAACAGTCGGGAAGGCCAGACGACAAGGATCCTGCCGTGATTGAAAACCGAATCGATGTCTACCGTCAGAAGACAGAACCCATTATCGATTACTGCAGAAAGAGAGGGATCTACCAGCCGGTAAACGGTGTCGGATCCATCGATGATATTTTCAGCAGACTGTCGGGTAAAATAAAGGTATTCTTACAATGAGAAACGAACGGGAGAATAGGAGAAGAGGAGAAGAGGAGGGAAATTCTCCCTTTCTCCCCTTCTTTCTTTATCATTTGCAAATTTTGAGATAGGATGTCCGGTTCCAACTTCGTCGATTATATAAAGATCTTCTGCCGTTCCGGAAACGGTGGGAAGGGCTCTGCCCATCTCCGCCGCGAAAAATTCATCCCCAAGGGAGGCCCCGACGGAGGCGACGGAGGAAGGGGAGGACATGTTATCCTGAGAGGCAACGACCAGATGTGGACGCTTCTTCATTTAAGATATCAGCGCCACATATTTGCAGGCAACGGAGGTGCCGGAGGTTCACAGCAATCGACGGGAGCCGACGGCAGTGATGCGGTTATCGAGGTCCCTCTGGGTACCGTGGCGAGAGTTGCAGGTGAAGAACGGCTGCTATTCGAGATAACGGCCCATGGTGAGGAAAGGATCCTTGCCAAAGGGGGCAGGGGAGGCCTCGGGAATGTCCACTTCAAATCGTCAACAAACCAGACACCCCGCTATGCTCAGCCCGGAGAGCAGGGCACTGAAAACTGGTACGAATTCGAACTTAAGATCCTTGCAGATGTGGGACTTGTAGGATTCCCGAATGCCGGCAAATCAACTCTGCTTTCTGTAGTCTCGGCAGCAAAACCCAAGATAGCTGATTATCCTTTCACCACCCTTGTACCCAACCTCGGAATAGTAAGCTACAGGGAAAACAAATCCTTCGTCATGGCCGATATCCCGGGGATCATTGAAGGTGCGCATGAAGGCAAGGGACTGGGGATCAGGTTTTTAAGACACATTGAAAGAAATTCTATTCTTCTCTTCATGGTACCTGCCGACAGCAGGGACATCCGTGCCGAATATGAGATTCTGCTTAATGAACTGAAAATGTACAATCCCCAGCTTCTCGACAAGAAACGTGTGCTGGCGGTTTCCAAATCCGACCTGCTCGACGAGGAGCTTATGAATGAAACGAGGAAAGCCCTTCCTGAACTGCCAAGGGTTTTTATATCCTCGGTTACAGGCCTTGGTATTCAGACGCTTAAGGATATGCTCTGGAAGGAAATGACCGGATTTTAATCCCGAAATATGCTTGAACATCTCGACCAGCGGCTGTTCCTGTTCCTTAACTCCCAGAACTCACCCTTCTGGGACAAGGTTATGGTTACCCTGAGCGGTATAGCAATATGGATACCTCTCTATATTGCCATAATCGTATGGCTGGTAGTCATCTATAAAAAAAGGTTCTGGCTGATCCTCCTTTTTATTGCTGTCGCAGTTCTGCTGGCTGACCAGGGCTCGGTACAGCTTTTCAAGAACGTATTCCACAGGCTTCGGCCCTGCCATGAACCTGAACTGGAAGGACTTGTACGGATTGTCGGGGGAAAGTGCGGCGGACTTTACGGGTTCGTTTCCTCACATGCAGCCAATTCATTCAACGTAGCCCTGCTGAGCCTGATGCTGATCAGGAAAAGATGGTATACGTTCGGTATACTTGCCTGGGCGGCTGCAATAGGCTACAGCCGGATTTACCTTGGAGTTCATTACCCGGGCGACGTGATCTGCGGAGCCCTGTACGGAACATTGACAGGATGGGGAGTATACAGGCTGTACAATTTAGCTGACCGTGCTTTGCATAAGGCTTGATACTACCGATCCCTGCTTCAACCTCGCAGTTGACGAATATCTTCTTAAAACCAGGAGTGAGGATTTCCTTGTGCTTTCAGTCAACTTCCCCTCGGTGATCATAGGAAAGCACCAGGTTGCCCACAGGGAAGCCGACACAGAATTCGTTACCGGCGCAGGTATTCCGGTTATAAGGAGAATCTCCGGAGGCGGGGCTGTTTATCACGATGCGGGCAATGTCAATTTTTCATTCATTCTGTCAGGCGAACAGGGGCACCAGGTGGATTTCAGGAAATACACCCTTCCGGTGATCAGCTTCCTGCGATCGCTTGGCGTGGATGCGGTATTTGAAGGGAAGAATGATCTTAAAGCTGGGGGACTCAAGATATCGGGTAATGCGGAACATGTTTTCCGCCAGCGGGTGCTGCACCACGGCACGCTGCTTTTCGATGCTGACCTCAATGTACTCAGGAAGTCGCTGAGAAAAGACACATCCTGCTATCATACAAGGGGTGTCAGGTCCAATCCATCGGCGGTGGTGAACCTCAAAACACTGATACCGGGAATGGAGACAGAGGGATTCATATTGTCGATGATGGATTATTTCATATCCATGGAAGGGAACCATGGGAGTGTTCTGACAGCCGCCGAAACAGCAGCGATCAGCGACCTTGCTGATTCCAGGTACAGGAAATGGGAATGGAACTTTGCCTATGGGCCGGAATACACGTTCAGGAGGGAATTTAAGTATGATGGAAAGAATTGTCGGCTTTCCCTTTTTGTAAAGGATGGGATCATTGAAGAATGCAGCATTGAAGGTTCTGCCCGTCTGAATGAAATGCTAAAGGGCTTGAAGGGATTAAAACACATGCCCGGAGAGATAAATAATCTCCCGCTGGCGCGGATTTGGCTTCGCCGAGCTCGCAAAGGATATCTCCAGGCCGCTGGCGAGGTCCCGATAGCTATCGGGATGCAATCCGTGCCTTTGCTCGGTTGCAATCCATGCTTCTTTTGAATTAAATCCTTGCCACCACCACAAAGACACAAAGATTCACCAAGGGAAATATATAGAAGCAAATTATTATTACATCAGATTAATTTGAGTTCAGTATATAAAATCGTGATTGGATTAACTTGGTGTAACTTGGTGCCTTGGCGCCTTGGTGGCAGTAAATGACTGCTTTCAATTTTGTCGTGAGAGCGCCACAGAGAAAAAGAGAAAAGATATATTTGCAGCATGGATATTCTGAGATCGGCGGGAATATGGCTTATAGGGATAGTGCTTATAGTCATTATGTTCCCGGTTACATTACTGGTCTGGCTCCTTACCTTCCCCTTCGACAGGAAGCGAAGGGCGACGCATGCCATGCTGATCCTGCAGGGGATGTTCCTTGCATATGCCGTCCCGGTGTGGAGGATAAGGATAGAGGGCAGGAAAAAGGCACAAAGGGATGAAACTTATGTCATAATCTGCAACCACCAGTCGATACTTGATATTCTCCTGGTTAACTGCCTGCGCTACCGTTTCAAATGGATCTCAAAAATTGAGAACAGCAGGGTTCCCTTTGTAGGACTCTATCTTAAAATGGCCGATTACATCACCGTTAACAGGGGGGACAGTGAGAGCAAGGAGAGGATGATGGCTGAAGCCTACGCCAGCCTTAAGGAAGGGACATCGATAATGATCTTCCCTGAAGGCACACGTTCAGCCGACTGCAACATAAGCTTCTTCAGGAGAGGGGCTTTTCAGCTTGCCCTGTCGGCGGGAGTGCCTGTACTTCCCGTTCTTATTGAAGGCACATGCAACGTACTTCCGAAGCACGGACTTATATTCGGAGGATTTCACAGAATAACGATAAGGGTGCTCGATCCGGTCACTCCGGAGGCTTTCGGAACAGATGACTGTGATGTGCTGGCTGCGAAATTCCAGTCACTGATGACAGATGCTCTCCTGGAACTCAGAAAGGAAAATAAGCCCTGATGACTCATTCCCCGTCATACCGCAGGATGTTAGGCAGGATGGGCTACTATGACTATCAGCAGGGACTGATTGTGAACCGCCTGAACCAGAACAGCGGATGGGATGAGCACCTGGCAAGGTGCAGGGAGTTCATAATGAAGTCGATGGACATCGTTAAACCTTCAAGGGTTACCATCCTGGGAAGCGGCTGGCTGATGGAAGTTCCGCTCATGGAGATAGCCGAGATGGCAGATAGCGTGATGCTCATCGATATCGTCCATCCTCCCGAGGTTCTCAGGCAGACTGCCGGTCTTAAGAATGTCGGAATACTTGAGCAGGATGTCTCGGGAGGGCTGGTGATGGAAGTATGGGAAAAAGCAGGTCAGAGAACCTGGTTCAACAGGCTTCGGACACTCGGGGATATTATTGTTCCTGATTACAGGCCTGACGGCGATCCGGGGCTGGTGATCTCAGTAAACCTGATAACCCAGCTTGAAACACTTCCCGAGAGGCTGCTGAGGAAGAGATCGAGGGCCGGGGAAGAAGAATATGCAGGCTTCAGGCGGAAAGTTCAGGAAAAGCACCTGGCATTCCTGCTCAGGCATCAGTCGGTAATCATAACAGATCAAAGCGAAATATTGTCAGGGGCAAAATCAGGCAGCCGGGAAAGGAAAACCCTGTATGCCGACCTTCCTGCGGGGAGGCTCGGAGATGAATGGATGTGGGATTTTGACCTGATGCATGCCTTTTCCAGAAGGACGAGTTCACGGTTCAGGGTAGTGGCAAGATTATTCTGACAGCCATTTATCAACATTTTTCCCACAGCTTAACCTTCAATCAATCAGAAAAATATTCAGAAAGCTCTCTTTTAGCGATTTTTCAATGATTAAAAACACGTCAAATTGTTGATAAATCGGCAGGTTGAGCACATCCTATTTACTTATATTTGCGCAAAATTTTTTACGAGATGACTGTTGTTGGATATTCCGAGGAGCACATCAAGACCCTTGAGTGGAGGGAGCATATCCGCCTGAGACCGGGGATGTACATCGGAAAGCTTGGAGACGGTTCTTCCCAGGATGACGGTATCTACGTTCTCCTGAAAGAAGTGATGGACAACGCCGTCGATGAATACATGATGGGCTTCGGCAAGAAAATAGACGTTTCGATAAATGGAAGGGAAGTGAGGGTGCGTGATTTCGGCCGCGGGATACCGCTGGGAAAGGTTCTTGATGCAGTCTCCAGGATGAACACCGGGGCAAAGTACGACTCGAAGGCATTCAAGAAGTCCGTAGGGCTGAACGGCGTGGGAGTCAAGGCTGTGAATGCACTGTCGTCAAAGTTCCTTATCAGGTCGTTTCGCGACGGACAGATGAAGGCAGTGGAGTTCGAACACGGTGTTACTGTTAAGGAATATCCTCTGAAACCCACAAACGAGGAGAACGGAACGGAAGTCATCTTTCAGCCCGACGAAGCCATGTTCGGCAACTATTTCTATATCTCCGAATACGTAGACTCAATGCTGAAAAACTACGTATACCTGAACTCCGGGCTTGTCATAAACTTCAACGGCACGAAGTTCTTTTCGAGGAACGGCCTCGCCGACCTTCTGAATGAGAACATGAGCAGGGAGGGCCTCTATCCCCTCATCCACCTCAGGGGCGAGGATATTGAGATCGCCTTCACACACGGGATCCAGTATGGCGAAGACTATTACAGCTTCGTCAACGGGCAGAACACAACCCAGGGGGGAACGCACCTTGCAGCTTTCAAGGAAGGGCTTGTAAGGACTATCAAGGACTTCTACAAGAAGGACTACGATTCGGCCGACATCAAAACTTCAATCATTGCTGCAGTAAGCATAAAGGTTGAGGAACCCATATTTGAATCGCAGACAAAAACGAAACTCGGTTCCAAGGATATGGGCCCGGAAGGACCTTCCGTGAGGAACTTCATTATCGAATTCCTTAAAAAAGCTCTCGACGACTACCTGCATAAGAATCCGGAAACGGCAAGGATACTCCTGCAGAAGATCCAGGACTCGGAGAAGGAACGCAAGGCAATCTCTTCCATACAGAAGCTTGCAAGGGAAAGGGCAAAGAAGGTAAGCCTTCACAACAAGAAGCTGAGGGACTGCAGGATACACTATAATACCAACGACGCCAGAAAGCTGGAGTCTACAATCTTCATCACCGAAGGCGACTCGGCCAGCGGATCCATTACAAAATCCCGTGACGTCGAAACACAGGCAGTGTTCAGTCTCCGGGGCAAACCCCTGAATACTTTCGGCCTGACAAAAAAGATTGTATACGAGAACGAGGAATTCAACCTGCTCCAGGCTGCACTCAATATCGAGGAAGATATCGAGAACCTTCGCTACAACAACGTAATAATCGCCACCGACGCCGACGTCGACGGGATGCACATCAGGCTGCTGCTTCTTACTTTCTTCCTTCAATTCTTTCCCGATCTTGTGAGGAAGGGACATGTCTATATCCTTCAAACCCCTCTTTTCAGGGTAAGGAACAAAAAGGAAACCAGGTACTGTTATTCTCCTTCCGAGAGGGAAAAAGCCGTTAAGGCCCTGGGACCTAACCCGGAAATTACACGGTTCAAGGGGCTCGGGGAGATATCCCCCGACGAATTCACGCATTTCATCGGAAAGGATATGAGGCTTGAACCTGTGAGGATGAAAAAGCAGGATTCCATAAGTAGTTATCTCGAGTTCTACATGGGAAAGAACACCCCTGAACGCCAGGATTTTATTATTGAGAACCTGCGGATCGAAGAGGACAAGGTTGAGGTAGAAGTTTAATACATTGAAGGGCAGGATTTTATGATACTTGTTGAAGATTATGAACCTGAAGCAGGGGATACCGGGGAAGAAGCTTCCGTTCCGGAAGGTCCTGTGGCCCTGCATTCTGTGAC
Organism: Bacteroidales bacterium; assembly: GCA_025454775.1. GTDB lineage: Bacteria > Bacteroidota > Bacteroidia > Bacteroidales > VadinHA17 > LD21. Next base: position 18,737 of record JALONU010000039.1, read on the forward strand.
AGCCCTTTCGGGCATGTACCAGGACTGGTTCCTCGATTATGCATCATACGTAATTCTTGAACGTGCCGTACCCGACATATGCGATGGTCTGAAGCCGGTTCAGCGCCGCATCCTTCACTCGATGAAGAGGATGGACGACGGCCGTTTCAACAAGGTGGCAAACATCATCGGGCATACCATGCAGTTCCACCCTCATGGCGATGCATCCATCGGCGATGCCCTCGTGCAGCTGGGCGAAAGGGATCTTCTCATCGACACGCAGGGAAACTGGGGAAACATACTTACTGGCGACGGTGCCGCTGCACCGCGCTACATAGAGGCAAGGCTTTCGAAATTTGCACTCGACGTGGTTTTCAATCCCAAAACCACCGAGTGGAAATCATCGTACGACGGACGCAACAAGGAGCCTGTGACTCTACCGGTGAAATTCCCGCTCCTTCTTGCACTGGGCGTCGAGGGCATTGCAGTGGGACTGGCTTCTAAAATACTTCCCCATAATTTCAACGAGCTCATCGACGCCTCCATCGACTACCTTCAGGGTAAGGCGTTCACAATATATCCCGATTTCCCGACAGGCGGATTCATCGATGTGTCGAGATACAACGACGGTCAGCGGGGCGGCTCCCTTAAAGTAAGGGCGAAGATCGAAAAGGTCGACAAGAAGGAGCTGATAATCACTGAGGTACCATTCGGAAAAACAACCTCTTCTCTTATTGAATCAATTATCAAAGCCAACGAGAAGGGAAAGATAAAGATCCGGAAAATCGATGACAACACGGCAGCCAGGGTTGAGATTGTGATTCAGCTGATGCCTGGCATTTCTCCCGACATGACCATCGATGCTCTTTACGCATTCACCGACTGCGAATATTCTATATCCCCTAATACTTGCGTGATTTCCGGCAGCAAACCATCCTTCATGGGTGTAAGCGACATCCTGAAATACTCTGCCAACAAGACGGTCGAGCTCCTGAAGAGGGAGCTCGAGATCAGGAAGAGCGAGCTTGAGGAGGAATGGCATATGTCCTCACTCGAGAAGATCTTTATCGAGAAGAAGATCTACCGCGACATCGAGGAATGCGAAACCTGGGAAGCGGTGATCGCCGCAATTGACAAAGGCCTGAAACCTTATAAGAAGAAGCTTCTGAGGGAAGTCACCACCGATGATATCGTCAAGCTCACTGAGATCAAGATCAAGAGGATATCGAAATTTGACTCGAAAAAGGCCGATGAGCTGATCAAAGGGATTGAGACGGAGCTGGAAGAAGTAAAAAATCACCTTAAAAACATAATTCCCTATGCTATAACCTGGTTCAGGCAGATTAAAAAGAAATACGGCAAGGGAAGGGAACGAAAGACAGAGATCAGGAACTTCGACACAATCCA
>JALONU010000187.1 GCA_025454775.1 Bacteroidales bacterium
GAATGACTATTGAATGTCGAAGCGCCAGCGGGAACTATTGAATGACCCTTCACCCCTTCTTTCTAAGTTCTTTTATCTTTTATCTTTGGTCTTTAATCATATATCCCGGCCCTGTTGCCAGTGAAAGATTCCGATCCATACATACTAAACCACGATTCAGTTCTTGAGCCGCCGGTAAAGATCACTGAAAAGATTAAGTTTCTCGGCCCGGGTTTTATCCTGTCTGCTTCCATAGTCGGATCCGGGGAACTTATCGCCACCACAACACTTGGGGCAAAGGCAGGGTTTGCTGCACTATGGATCATTCTCTTGAGTTGCCTCATTAAAGTCGTCATCCAGCTTGAATTCGGAAAGAACGCCATCTGCCACGGAAAGACGGTGATGAAGACCTTTAATGATCTTCCGGGCTGGCGCATCAGGGGAACGAACTGGATCATCTGGCTTTGGTTCCTGCTCTGGGTGGTTAAACCACTGCAGGTCGGAGGAGTCCTGGGAGGAGTCGCCCTGACTCTTAACATGTGGTTCCCCGGCATAGATATCCCGGTCTTCACTATCATTACAGCTATATCGGTCTCCGTTCTCGTTTACAGGGGTTACTATAAGACGATACAGCGTTTCTCGGTGGTGATGATGCTGCTTTTCACGGTATTCACCCTGACAGCTTTATATTTCCTTCATTTCACCGAACATTCCTTTACCTGGAGCAACATCTCTGAAGGCCTCAGGTTCAGGTTCTCACCCGGGACCATCGCCATCGCCATTGCTGTTTTCGGCCTTACCGGCGTGGCAGGCGATGAGATTGTGGCTTATCATTACTGGTGCCTCGAAAAAGGATATGCCAGGCATACCGGACCCAACGACGGATCGGAGCAGTGGACAAGGAGAGCAAGGGGCTGGATAAGGATCATGTATCTCGATGCCTTCGTTTCCATGTTCATCTATACCGGAGTTACTATCGCCTTTTATCTTCTGGGAGCTTCTGTCCTGAATGACAGCGGAAACATACCGGAAGGCTTCAGCATGATTGAAAGCCTGTCGGTGATGTACACCGAATCTCTGGGCCCCTGGGCAAAATCGTGGTTCATGCTCGGGGCACTGGTGGTCTTGTACTCCACGCTTTTTGCAGCACTGGCCGCATGGACGAGAATATTTTCTGATATTTTCGGTCAGACAGGATGGATAAGTTACTTTGATCTCAGGCAGAGGAAAAGGACCATTGCGATCCTCGCATGGATCTTCCCTGCCCTGTGGGCCATCCTGTTCCTCCTGGTAAAGCTCCCCGTATTGATGGTTACCATAGGCGGAGCATCAACAAGCATCATGCTGCTTATCGTTGTTTCCGTTGCGGTGAACTATAAATACAAGCAGCAGGTTCAGCGGATATCTTCCGGGATAATATATAATATCATCTTCATTATCAGCTCACTGGCCATCTTCATGTTCGGCCTGTACAGTTTCATGGAGGTTTTCAGGTAAACACGATGGTCACTCGTGCCGTATTGACTCGATAGGCTTGAGGTCGGCGGCGCGTTTGGCAGGAAGGTAGCCGAAGGTGATCCCCACCAGCACCGAGAAGCCAAAGGCGATGAAGATCGAATAGAGGGTCAGGCTTGTCTTCACTTCTGTCAGAAGGCCGACACCAAGCGACAGGATTATACCCAGAAGAACACCTATCAGACCTCCGGTGATGCTCATCGACATGGCTTCCGTAACGAACTGCCCCATTATATCCGACCTTTTGCCGCCGATTGCACGCCTGATGCCTATCTCCTGTGTTCTCTCAAGCACCGAAGCAAGCATTATGTTCATAATGCCTATTCCTCCCACGAGAAGGGAAATGGCTGCAATGGAAGCCAGGAGAAGGTTGTAGATCCTGCTTTCACGCTTTTCCTGCTCCATGAGCTCATAGGGAATTATTATGCTGAAATCGTCGTTGTTGAAATGCCTTCGTTTCATGATGCTCTTCATGATCTCGGCCGACTGAAGAAGGGTTTCGGAGCTTTCGAGCCTGAAAGTTACCTGCTTGAGCTCGCTGGCGAGAGCGTTTACCTTCGGAATTCTTTTTGAGAATGTCGACAGCGGAATATATACATCATTGTTAAGGTCGCGGGCAGCAAGCTCTCCGACAGTCTCGGTGAAAAGAGCTTTGGTCTTCAGCACCCCTGCAACTTCGAACCACTGATCGCCAAGCTTGATGCTTCTGCCTACCGGATCTTCATAGCTGAACAGCTCACGGGCAATATTGGCTCCCAGGACACATACTTTCAGCTGACGCGTATAATGGTCTTCACTGATAAAGCTTCCCCTTTCGGTCCTGAAATTCAGTATGCTGCCTATCCCCGGTGTTATCCCTATGACATTAGCCTTTGACGTTCTGTCTTCGTACATGGCATCCAGCTTTGCCTCTGCCTGGGGAGCAGTTCCGGTTACACCCGGGATTATCTCACTCACAGCCCTGGTATCTTCCAGGGAGAGTCCCTGCGAAAATTTTATTCTTACCGATTCAAGCTCCGTATCAGTCAGATCCTTATCTCTTATAATGATATTGTTCACGCCCAGGTCCTGGTATTTTGCCATAGCCTGCTTCTTTGCTCCCTCGCCGATGGAGATCATGGTTATAACCGAAGCTGTTCCGAAAATGATCCCGAGCATCGTGAGAAATGACCTGAACTTATGGTCGCGGAGCCCGTTCAGGGCAATCCTTATACTTTCTTCTGTCTGCATGTCGTGTATTTTTACTCTGTGGTCACAACCGGCGGAAGCTCAAGTGCCTGACCCGGCTTCAGGTCGCCCGATACTACAGTGTGAAAATTGTTTGAGGGTCCTGTGGTAACCTCCGTCTTCCTGAACTTTCCCCGCTTCCTGGGAAAAACGTAAAAATGTCCGTCTTCCTCGAGGATGCAGCTGTTTGGCACATATAATTCCTTTTCACCCTCATAGGTTATGTACTCACAGCTTACAGTCATCCCGGGTTTAAGCCTCAGGTCTGTTTCATCGATAAGCACCTCGGTGAGGAATACTCTTTTCTCATCCCCAATGCAGACTCGTCCCACGTTCGATATCTTCCCGTGGAACTGAACAGCAGGAAGCGCATCCAGCCTTACGATCACATTCTGCCCTTCCCTGATCCTGCTGATATCGTTTTCGCTGATCTGTCCGTTGACCATCATCCTGCTTATATCTGGTATCAGCGCCACCGGATCACCGATATAAATTTCGGACCCAACCTTTACCTCCTGGGAGGATATCCTCATGCCTGCACCGATAACAAATACTCCGTTAAGGGGGCTCAGCACAGTCATCTTGTCCAGTGTCTCCTCTGCAGCTTTGAGTTCATTTTCCTTCTGCATTATTTTTATCTTCTGTATCCTGAAGTCCAGGCTGTCGAGCTTCGGACGCAGCTCAAGCTGTCTCTTCAGCTTTTTAAGCCTGATCTCGGCCTGCCTGAACTCGAGCTCCCGCACTTTCCTGACACCTTCTGGTTCAAATTCCGACTTCTCCATCTGCAGCTTCCTGATGCTGAACGAAGACTCCTCATTCTGCAGCTGTGCTTTCAGATCCTGAAGGCTGTTCATCAGCATGGCTTCAAGCTTGTTAAAGGCCGCTATTTCGTTTTCGAGCGACTCTTTCCTCTCCAGGATGAATTTCTGGATAGGTGCCGGGTCGAGCCATATTACAGGATCGCCTTTCTTTACAACGCTTCCGTGTTCAGCAAGATCTATGATCTTCAGCCGCGACGAATATCTGTAATCGATGTTCGGAGCAGTTATGGTAACAGATTTTACCGACTTCAGCTCTCCGGTCTCGGTTACAGACCTCCTGAACGGGCCTTCCATCACAGAATAATCGCTTTCCCCTCCTCTGCCGCATGAAAGCCCCAGGATCGTCAGAAACAGTGTCAATATGCAGGAAACAGGCGGCATCCTGTACTTCGTCCTGAATATGTCCGGGGTTTTCATTTTGCGGATCCCTGATCTTGTTAATATGTCAGCTTCCTGCCTTTCCATTGTTTCCCTCCTTTTCATTTTTATCAATAAAGGGATTTGAAAGAGCGATTTCATCATTCTCTTCCAGCCCTTCCTCAACAATGGCATAGTCGGTGTTCACCGAACCCGTTTTAATATCACGCCTTTTGAATCCTGCCCCCGATTTTACATACACGTAGTCCATCCCCTGTTCCCTGAACAGCGATTCAAGGGGAATGTAGAGAACATCAGGTATCTCGCTGACAATGATCTTACAGCTTACGGTCAGGCCCGGCAGGAGCGTCCTGCTGTGCCCTTCTATAGAGATCCTGACGGGAAAGATCTTGATCTTTGACCTGTAATCCTTGGTCTGTGCCAGGTTTGCTACCGATTCAACCTTCCCGGTATAAACCGAATCGGAATACGCATCGGGACGGATCTCCACCCTTTGTCCGGGCATAACTTTTGAGATATCGGTTTCGTTTATGTTCACCCTGGCAGTCATTTTTGCGAGGTCAGGAAGCTCTATAAGCCGGGAGCCCGAATAGGGTGAATCGCCCACGGCCCACTTCTGGTCGGTGGTCCAGTTCTCCTCCTTGATCGCTATACCGTTTGCCGGACTTACCACGAACAGGCTGTTCATGGAATGGTTTGCATCCTCAAGCCTCGAGGTAAGCTGCCGGATGGTAACTTCCTTCTGAAGCAGATCTTCCCTGTGGATTATTTTCTTGTTCTCAATTTGTTCCTGGGCCCTGTTGAGAGCTATGCCTGCCGATTCGAGCTTCAATTTGATTTCCTTCTTTGTGGCCTCCGGTTCAAAAGTGGCTGTTTCAAAGTTGAGTGCTGATATCTCCTGTGATATCTTTGCCAGCTCCAGGTCCGATTGCAGATCTTCAATTTCCGACAGTTGTGTCGATTTCAGCTTGTCGTACTCTGCCTGTGCGATCTCGAGCTGCTGCTCAGCCTGCACTATGGCCCTCTTGATCTCGGAAGGATCGAATATGATGACCGTGTCGCCTGCCTTGACCTCCCGGCCGTCGTCCACAATCCTGGCAATCTTCAGTGTACCATAGAGATAGGAGATAACAGGAGCTGAAATCGACAGGGAATTAAGCGCCTCAACGGTGCCCTGCTCAGAAAGAACCTCCGTAAAAGTGCCTCTTCTGACCCTGGCAATCCCAACATCGGCACTTTCCTTTCCCCTGCAGGATGCAAGGAGGATCATGACCGGAATAATTAATCTTCTGAACATCGGATGGAGAATTTATTGATTGTGAAATGCTGCAGTATCTATCGGTATGATGTCATCCGAAATAAGCCGCGACGGCGGTTCAGTAAGTGCAATGTCTTCCCCTCCTTTCAGTCCGGCAGCAACTACCGTGAATGAACCTCCTGCAGTCACCGTCTCAACTTCGACCGGATTGAACTTCCTCTTACCTTTTACATATACTATCCTGACGCTGTCTCTCTCAAAGAGGGCAACAGACGGGACGAAGAAGGTATCCTTTTCTTCGGCCAGGAATATCTCGCAATCGGCGCTCAGACCGGGTTTCATCATGCTGTGACAACTGTCGACGTCGATGATCACCTCATAGTTCTTCACCTTCGAGGCAGAATATCGCTGGCTCATGGAAGAAGCGAGGCTCTTCCTGTTGACCCTGCCTGTTGTCACTATCTTCCCGGCAGCATCGATCGTTATTACCACGCGCTGTCCCTTTTCCACCTTCCTGAATTCTGCTTCGGAAACACCTGCAGAGACCTGCATCCGGCTCAGTTCCGGAAACTGGAGAACCGGAAAGCTAGTAATTATAATGACTGTTCCTTCCCTGACCGGGCCTCCGAAAACACCTGATCCTCTTGTGCTCATCAGCCTGATCTCATTCCCCTCGGCTCTTTGCACCATGCCGTCGTGCTGGGCAATGAGGACCATGGAATTCAGAGTGGCGGCCGTGGACTGTGCCTGCAACTTCATCTGCATTATCTGAAGTCCCTTCTGACGTATCTCTGCTTCCGCAA
>JALONU010000188.1 GCA_025454775.1 Bacteroidales bacterium
GCCAAGCTTCCGGTATATCCTTATCATTTCTATAGCCTGCACGCATCCCCCGGCATCATCGTGGGCGCCCTCAGTGATATCCCATGAATCAAGGTGTCCTCCGACAGTAATATACTCATCAGGTTTTGCTGAACCGCGTATTTCGCCGATAACATTATACGATATTGTATCTGGCAGGTTCTTGCAGGTAGAAATGAGATTAACCGACAGGAGAGGATCTTTATCAAGCCAGGAGCCAAGCAGATCTGCATCCACTATGGAGACGGCTACTGCCGGGATCTTTTTTACACCTTCAATATAGCGGAGAGTTCCGGTATGGGGAAAATCATCCAGGAACTGGGTTGCTGACCTGACAATAACGGCTGAGGCACCGTAAGCTGCTGCCTCCGAGGCCCCGGAGATCCTTTGATCCACAGCACCTCCATATCCTGAGAAAGTGTTTATCAGGCTGTTGTCTACAGGCCTGTTAAAGAAAACTATCCTGCCTTCGATATTTTCCTTTCCCAGCCTCCTGAGCTCATCAAAGCTCTGTACCTCAATTACACCGGCTGAGATCCCCTCACGCTCTGTGCCTACAGAAAGCCCGAGAGCGGAGATTGTGAGCTCCATAGTACCGCATACGGATGACCTTACCATGCACTTCTCGGATCCCCTTAACCAGTGCGGCACTGTAACTTTCTGCAGCCACACGGTATCTGCACCTGCATCTGTCAGGGCTTTACGGGTGTAATCAATTGCTCTCAATGAGGCAGCTGAACCTGCCAGCCTTCCTTTAGTTTTTTTACAGAGATATTCAAGATGGTTGTATGCGGTCCTGTCGGTAAGAGCTTCACTGAATATTTCAGAAATCATTTTCCCGGGATCCTGGGAGAGGATATTTGCTGAGATCAGCAACAGGGTAATTGAGGTTATTATGTTCTTCACTAAAGAGGATTAAGACTTCAATTATACGATTCTTTGGACGACTTTTCAAGTGTAACCCTCTAAAAACCGCCACTGATGTGGTTCTTTTTATCATGCCATATGCTGGCGCGGATTTGCCCTGTAAGTCGCTGGCGCGGATTTAGCTTCGCTGAGCTCGCAAAGGTTATCACTCATGCCGCTGGCGCGGTCCCGATAGCAATCGGGATGCAATCCGTGCCTTTGCTCGGTTGCAATCCGTGCCTTTGCTTGATTGTAATCCGTGTCTTTACTCAGCCGTGGAGCCGGGATTGTCTCGTCCCGGTGCCCGTGACTCGACGGACCCGATTTGGAGACGCCTTCAGGCAAAAAACGCCACTAACGTGGCTCTTTTTATTTTTATGATTGCCTCCTTCATCCAAGCATGAGTCGGCATTCATAAAAATAAAAAGCCCCGGACCTTCGTCCGGGGTTTTTTGCCTGAGCGGGAGACGGGACTCGAACCCGCGACCCCGACCTTGGCAAGGTCGTGCTCTACCAACTGAGCTACTCCCGCGATTCAGGGGCAAAAGTAAGAATATTTTTTTAACTGCAAAAACCGGCCTTCTTTAACTATTTATTATTATTTTCAGCCCGCATATACATGCATCTACTAATTCAAAATAAAATCACCATGAAGAAAGCTCTTCTTTTATTGATTGCCGGCATTGCAGGCGGTATTTTCTCCTGCAAGCCGAAGGAAGCGGAATTATCTATTCCGTATGAAAAATTTACTCTTCCGAACGGTCTGACAGTCGTTCTGAATGAAGATAAATCTGATCCCATCGTTGCGGTGGCTGTTTACTATCATGTAGGTTCAAGCCGTGAAACTCCGGGAAAAACAGGCTTTGCACATCTCTTTGAACATATGATGTTCCAGAGATCCGAGAACGTTGGAGAAGATCAGCTGTTCAGGGAAATTCAGGGTGCAGGCGGAACACTTAACGGCAGCACTAGCCAGGACAGGACCAACTATTACGAGATTGTCCCAAAGAATGCTCTCGAAATGTCGTTGTGGCTTGAGTCGGACAGGATGGGTTATCTCACGAACACCGTTACAAAAGCATCGCTGGTTAACCAGCAGAATGTTGTTCAGAATGAAAAAAGGCAGAGTGTCGACAATGCTCCATACGGATTCAACTCCGAGATCATTGCAAAGACTCTTTATCCCAAAGGCCATCCTTACAGCTGGACGGTCATAGGTTTGATGGAAGACCTTACGGGCGCAACTGTTGAGGATGTAAGGGCTTTCCATAAGAAATTCTATTCCCCGAACAATGCAACCCTTGCTATATCCGGAGATTACGATAAGGAACAGCTCAAGGCATGGATCGATAAATACTTCGGGGAAATACCTGCCAGTGAAGCGATAGAAAAACGCGGTCCTATGCCGGCCTCGCTTTCATCTTCGATCAGGCTCTATCATGAAGACAATTTTGCAAGGGCGCCCCAGCTGACAATGGTATTCCCGACAGTTGAAAGATATTCGAAGGATTCCTATGCACTAAACTTCCTGGGATCAATTCTCTCTAACACTAAGAAAGCACCTCTTTATGTTGTGCTTGTAAAAGACAAGAAACTTACATCAAGGGTCTCAGCACGGAATGGTTCGAGCGAGCTTGCAGGCAGCTTCACCATTTCGGTGGGCGCCAATCCCGGTGTAAGTCTTAAGGAGGTTGAGAAAGCCATATACGAAGGCCTTGAAAAATTTGAAAAGGATGGTTTTACAGAAGAGGATCTGATCAGGATCAAGGCACAATATGAAACCAGTTTCTTCAGCTCCTTTGCCAGTGTTCAGGGAAAAGCATTCCAGGCAGCTGAATACACAATGTACACCGGCGATCCTGAGTATTACAAGAAAGATCTTGCAGCCATTCAGGCTGTTACAATGGAAGATATCAAGGCTGCCTATGAAAAGTACATCAAGGGAAAACCCTTTGTCATGACCAGCTTTGTTCCGAAAGGACAGCTCGATCTTGTTGCAGAAGGTTCGGTCAACGCCGGGATCGTTGAAGAAGATCTGACAAATGCCGCAGAGGTTAAGGCAGCTGACATTGCCGAAGAACCGATTGTGAAGACTCCAACGAGTTTTGACCGTTCTGTGAAACCCCCGCTCGGGCCCGATCCGACAGTGACCCTTCCGCAGGTATGGACAAGCTCCCTGGGCAATGGAATGAAAGTATGGGGCATTGAGCATAATGAACTCCCCCTGGTACAGTACTCCATCGTCATTGATGCAGGCCACAATACTGAAGATATGTCAAAAGCAGGCCTTGCAAGCCTTACCGCTTCACTGATGAATGAAGGAACCAGGAACAAAACTCCTGAGGAACTGGAAGATGCCATCGGTTTGCTTGGGGCTTCGATCAGGATCTCAGGCGGTGATGATAATATGTCGGTCAGTGTCAGCACCCTGGCGAAGAACTTCGAAAAGACAATTGCCCTGGTTGAAGAGATGCTCCTGGAACCCAGGTGGGATGAGGAGCAGTTCTCACTCGCCAAGAACAGGATCATCAACAACCTGAAGAGGAGCAAGGCAGATCCAAGTTATCTTGCCTCGACAACACTGAACAAGCTCCTGTTCGGGGAGAACAATATACTTGCAGTAGAGACTGTCGGAACGGAAGAATCGGTATCCTCGATGACGACGGATGACCTGAGAGCTTTCTACGGCAAATATTTCACTCCGTCGATTGCAAAACTCCTTGTGACAGGCAATGTAAGCCGCGAAAGGGTTGAAAAAGCCTTTGCAGGGCTAAGCGAAAAATGGCAGCCTGCTGAAGTAGAGGTTCCTAAGGTTACAGTGCCTGTTCCTCCGGCAAAATCGGAAATCTATTTTGTAGATGTTCCCGGGGCAAAGCAGTCTGTAATATACATTGGCGCTCCTTCACTGCCCAGAACGAGTCCTGATTATTATCCGTTATATGTAGCTAACTACAAGCTCGGAGGAAGCTTCAACGGCTTATTCAACCTCATTCTCAGGGAGGAGAAGGGCTTCACCTACGGAGCAAGGTCGGGTGTCTCAGGTTCTGTTGATTACGGAGTGTTCACTGCATCGTCGATGGTCAGGACAAACTCGACGCTTGAGTCGGTGACGATCTTCAAGACAGAGATGGAAAAATACAGGGAGAACATGCCTCAGGAGTATATCGATTTTACAAAAGATGCACTGATAAAAGGCAATGCCCTGAGGTTTGAGACGATAGGATCATTACTTGGCATGCTGAGTACGATGACCTCTTTCAACCTGCCTGTGGATTATATCAAGCAGGAAGAAGCTTATGTGAAAGCGCTGACGCCTGAGAAACAGCTTGAAATAGTAAAGAAGTACATCGATCCTTCGAGAATGTATTATGTTGTTGCCGGCGATGCTGCCACCCAGCTTAAAGAGCTTGAGAAGGTCGGCCTGGGCAGACCGGTGCTTGTAAAATAATACTTTACAGATACTTATTGAAACTCTGTGCAATTTTTTAATTTGCACAGGGTTTCTTTTTTTTAAGGTAACTAAGGATACATGTTTATGAAGACACAAATCGCAGTACTGATTTCCATGACAGCAACTATTTTATGCTCCGGACAGGGGAACGACCTCGACAAAGGCCAGACCGGTTATGTGCCGTCGAAGGAAAACCTGGAGAACCGGGAATGGTTCAGGGATGCACATTTCGGAATGTTCATACACTGGGGTGTTTCGAGTGTTCTTGGCAGGGAGATAGGCTGGGCGCTGGCAGGACAGGATGTGAACGAGTACCGGAAGAATATGTACAAATTCAATCCGGCGAAATTTGATGCTGCTGCAGTTGTAAAGCTTGCGAAGGATGCAGGTATGAAATACATTACATTCACTGCACGCCATCACGACAGCTTCAGCATGTTTGATACAAAATACTCTGACTGGAGCATCATGAACACCCCCTACGGTAAGGATGTTCTCAGGATGCTGGCCGATGAATGCCAGAAGCAGGGGATAAAGCTGTTCTGCTATTATTCTCTTACAGATTTCTACCGAACCGATTATTGCCAGGGAAATAACCGGAGAGGCACCGGAATTGAGGGAGAGTGTGACTGGGACTCCTACCTGCAGTTCATGAAGAACCAGCTGACGGAGATACTAACAAATTATGGTCCCATTTACGGTATCTGGTTTGACGGTCACTGGGACCAGGTGCAGAGGTCCGGGAAAAGATATGGCAGCCAGATGCGCAGATGGGGTTATGATGAGATTTATAAGCTTATACACCACCTCCAGCCCGGATGCATGATAGTCAACAATCATCACCTGGCAACTTTCCCGGGAGAGGATTACCAGACCTTTGAGCGTGACCTTCCCGGTCAGAATACCGGAGGTGGTTATTCGGCAGATGCTGTAATATCCCGGGACCTGCCTCTGGAATGCAACGATATCATTGGCAGGAGCTGGGGATTTGTAACAAATGATACAATTAACAGATCTGTCAGGGAACTTGTGCATCTGCTAATAGGTTCTGCCGGCCGGGGAGCCAATTTTCTTCTCAATATCGGACCTACACCGGAAGGAGAAGTGAGGGAAGCCCATAGGGAGAGACTCCTGGCTATGGGTGAATGGCTTAAGACATATGGTGAGACGATCTACGGAACCCGAAAGAGCTTTATGGAGCCTGCTGAATGGGGTGTGGCTGTGGAGAAAGACGACAGGATTTATGTTCACATAATGGATCCGCAAAAGGCAGGTAAGCAATTGACATTCAGTGAATTTCCTTACAAACTCAGGAATGCCTTCTGTTTTGGTACCAATGAACCGGTAACAATCAGGAGAGATAAAAAGACTTCATCGGTTACGCTTTTAATTCCGGAGCCTGACAAAGGCGCAATTGATAATGTTATAGTACTGCAGGTGAAGAAATAGGTTTCGGTAAATATTTTTTATGTTAAATTTGCAGGTCAGGTTTCGCGGTTATATGACTGCACGACCGCAAGACTGCCAGCCTTCGCTGAAGCTTCGGCTGCCAAAGCAAGACTGCAAGACTTTTTTGCCCGGATGGT
>JALONU010000189.1 GCA_025454775.1 Bacteroidales bacterium
TAGTCGACAAGGAAACAGCTCCAAGGGCCGATTATGTTCTCAACCAGCTCCGCCTTCATGTCACGGAATCCCTGAAACAGGTCGGAGGAGAGGATGAAGCCAAGGACGGCATCGACATGGCCCTGCTTGTCGTCGACTTCAACAGGCAGAGGGTCGAATTCTCAGGCGCTTATAACCCCTGCTTCAAGGTCAGGAAGCTCAGGGAAGGCGAAGCTGGAAAATACGGACCGGAAACAGTTGAGAATCCCGATGGATCAATGATTAACGGCAGATATCTTCTCGAGACGATCTATGCCAGCAAGATGCCGATAGGGATATCCTCCAGGATGCATGAGGACTTTGGCTTTTACGACTGGGAGCTTGAAAAGGGTATCTCGTACTACATGTTTTCCGACGGCTATATCGACCAGTTCGGCGGAGAACACGGACGCAAGTTCATGAAGAAAAATTTCAAACGGCTGCTCCTCGATATCCAGGATTACCCTATGAGCAAGCAGAAGGAAATTCTTGAAAAGAACCTAAAGGACTGGATGGGATCATCTCCCCAGATCGACGATATACTCGTTATGGGCATCAGGACCGACTGATGCCATATGAAATAAAGACTGGAAAATGAAACGCGTGATTTATCATACCCGCAACATCGTCACCTCGTTAATGCTTACTGCCATGGCTATACCTTCTTTTTCACAGAAGTACCCTGCCACTGATGTGCTGGAAACATCGGCAGGCAGCGTTGAAATGCATTTCATAGGGCACGGAAGCCTGATGTTCTCCACCGGTAATTTCGTGATCCACATCGACCCTGTCAGCAGCTCAGGAAGTTATACCAGCCTGCCGAAAGCAGACCTGATACTGGTAACCCATGAACACTACGATCATCTCGACCCTGAGCTGGTTGGAAAATTAAAGAAGGATGAAACAGTGATGCTTACCACCGAAAAGGTGGCCTCACAGGTAAAGTGGGCAAAGGCCATGAAACCCGGAGACAAAACTACTGTTAAGGAAATAACAGTAGAAGCAGTGCATGCATACAATATTGTCAACATAAGGGCACAGGGACAACCTTTCCACCCGAAGGGAACAGGTATCGGATTCATAATCACAATAGGAGATAAGCGCATCTACGTGGCAGGTGATACCGAAAATACGCCTGAAATGAAAGCTCTCAGGAGTATCCATGTTGCTTTCCTTCCCATGAACCTTCCCTATACCATGACTCCCGAGATGGTGGCTGATGCCGCAAAAGAGTTCAAACCGGCAATACTGTATCCTTATCATTACGGTGATACTGAAACCGGCAGACTCACGGAACTGATGAAGAACTCGGGAATAGAAGTGAGAATCAGAAACCTTAAATAGAAAATAATTATGAAGGATATTTCCAGACGAGGATTTCTGAGAAAGGGGATCGCCGGAGCAGGGATGGTGGCTTTATCTCCCTCTGTTATGGCAACATCACCGGGCTCTGCCAATATGCAGCAGGGCATTATTTACAGGACACTCGGAAAAACGGGCATAAAAGTCCCTGTGATCAGCTTCGGGGTGATGCGCTCCGATAACGTCAGCCTTTGCAGGGCAGCATACGACAAGGGTATCAGGCTCTTTGATACAGCCAACGGCTACCAGGGCGGAAATAACGAGACTATGCTCGGTAATATGTTCAGGGAATACAAAAGGGACTCATTCCTCCTGGCTACCAAGGTAAAGCCCCAGACGGACAGGGATGGCTTACCAAACGACCAGACTTCTGCAGATAAATTCCTTGAACTCTTCAATACAAGTCTCTCCAGGCTTCAGATGGACTATGTCGACATTCTCTACGTCCACGACCTGAGCAACCCCGAAATGCTTGAATATAAGCCCCTTCTCAATACCCTGAAGAAGCTTAAGAAAGACGGAAAGATAAGGTTCGCAGGCTTCTCAACACACAAGAACGAAGCGCTGATGATAGGCGCAGCTGCAGAAAAGGAAGACTGGGATGTGATACTGACATCATATAATTACAAACATGCAGATGTAGCAGGGCTCAACATATCGATAAAGAAAGCTGCCTCAGCCGGATTGGGCATTGTGGCTATGAAGACACTGGCAGGAGGAGGATGGCTCGATAAGGAAAAGACTAAACCCATGAATACGGGCGCCGCCCTGAAATGGGTTCTCTCAAATCCTGATGTTCACACAACAATTCCAGGAATGACAAGCTTCGACCAGCTTGAACTAAACGCAAAACTGCTTACTGACATAAGTCTCAGCGAGTCAGAAAAGAACGACCTTCTGGCTGATATGTCCGTTCCCGGATTGTTTTGCTCAGGATGCCGGCAGTGTGTCCCGGCCTGCCCTCATAACCTTCCCGTGCCCGACCTTATGCGGGCATACATGTATGCCTATGGATATGCGTCTCCTTTAATGGCCAGGGATCTTCTGGCAAGCCTGGAGATCAGCGGGGATCCATGCACAGGGTGTGAAAAATGCGCTGTAAGATGCTCCAGGAACTTTAATGTCAGGGATAAGATCGCAGATGTTTCAAGGCTTATCAATGTGCCGTCAGAGTTTCTGGCCTGATAAATTACAAGGTATTCTCATTATGAAAAAGACATTTCTGCCCGGAATATGCCTGGTCCTGCTCTCATTTACATCCTTCTCGCAGGATATCACCTTTCCTGAACAGGAAGGATTTAAAAAGATTACCAAATACCCCGTTTACCTGCCTGAAAACCTCTGGGACTTCATAAATGGCGCAGCCGAGAATTATCTTTCTCTTGGCTTCGTCGACCTTCATGTTGCAGAGTATAAGAAGGGAAAGGACGTTATCAAGCTGGAGATATACAGGCATCGTGATAACACAATGGCCTTCGGTATTTATGCCTCTGAACGGAGCCCTTCATTCACTTATATAAACCTGGGTTCCCAGGGATACGTAACTGACGGTATAACCAATTTCTACAAGGGGAACTTCTACGTTAAGCTCAGGACATTCTCGGCTAAGCCCAAAACCCTGAAAGCCCAGGAAATTCTTGCCGCAAGGGTTGCTGCAATGCTCCCCGGAAAAGCTGAAACTCCACAACTCCTATCCCTCTTCCCTGATGAGGGTAAAAAACCAAATGAGGAGACCTATGTTCATGAAAGCGTGCTCGGACACCAGTTCCTGAACAGGGGCTTTAAGGCTTCCTACCAGGCTGGAAGCGACATATTCAGCATCTACGTGTTACAATCAGGATCGGCTGAAGAAACACATAAGTCGGCAACCGCCTACCTGGCAACGGCAAAACTGGAACCCGGACTGGCTGAGAACAGGTATCTTTTTACCGACGGGTATAACGGCACAATATTCCTGGCATGGAAGGAGAATATGATGGTTATAATCTCAGGGCTGGCAAAGGACCAGGCTGATATTGCGGACAAATATACTTCCCTGATCCTTAGATAGTTCTCAGGAATACCAGGGTCTCTGCCTGTCCTTCAGACTGGCAAGTACGTCAGCGGCAGTGTTCACATCATCCACTATCTGGAAATCGAACATTCCGACACAGATAAAATCGGCTCCGTTCTCGAAAGCATAGCGGAATCCGTCTTTGGGCTGGATGGCTCCTCCTGCCAGTACCTTGAACGCAAGCCATGGTTTCCTGACCTCCTTCATAAACTGCATGGTCTGGTCCGAGAAGAGATCGAACATGTTGTCGTGTATCTTATTGTGGTCGAGGAACTTGCTCGCGTCAACGCTGAATTCCACTCTCATATCTGAAGGATGAGCTGACCAGTACCTGTCGTGGTGGAAGGTTTTTACATAATAATCTGCAGGTATGCCTTCCCTTTCACATGTCTTTATCACTTCGAGGGCATGACCTCCGACCCCTGCCAGGAATCCCTTCTTCCTGATATACTCCACAGCAGTGGCAAGGTCTTTCAGCTTTCCCTCGCGAACGTACCTGTCAGCAATGCCTCCCTGGATGTAAAGAGTGTCTGCACCATTATCTATTGCCTGGTCTATATCGCTGAAGAGGTCACCATCCTTGAGGTAGGTCTGGCAAATGGACTTCATTTTGCTGCCGTAAAGTTTCCTGTATTTGTTGAAGACAGGATAGTTGCTGTTTGTCAGGAAGGATGCATTGATGCCCGCCATCTCCGCCAGATGGAATGTTTCAAGGATCTTCTGATCGGTATTGTATGCCTTGAAAAGTGTGTTCGCATAGATAAGGTCACGTGCATGTGCGTAACCGCTGATCAGGTTGCAGCCCATGATCATCCTGCTCAGCTCAAGGTCTCCGAGCTTTCCTTTGGGAAGCTCAGCCCTGAGGTCGGAGATGCGCTTGTAAGTCACTCGGGGGAGTGTGGCACTGGTCACGGCATCAAGTCCGGGCCGTGTCATCTCCCTTGCGAAGAGGCCTGAGAATCCTGCCAGGATGGGTAAGCCTGCGAGCCCCTTTATCAGTTCCCTGCGGCGGTTTGCTTCAGGGACCGTTTCTGTTACTGCCTGCTGTGCTTCCTGTTTTTCCGGGACAGCTTTCTTTTCAAGCAGCTGCTCAAGGCCGAAGAACCTTCCCGACCGGGTGAAGGCAAGTACAAGGAGGCAAATGAGCTCGATAAGATTCTTGTTGACGAAAAGGTAGGCACCTTCGCTGGCTGCCCCGTAGCCGAAGCCTCCGAATGGGGGATAGGCAAGGTAATACATAGCCAGCATGGCTATGCCTGCCCATGAAGCCGCTTTTACAAGTATGCCAAGTATGAGGGCAAGACCTATGAGTGTGAGTCCCCATTCATTGGCCAGGTTAATGATACCGATACCGGTGTCTCCTGCTGCCATCCATCGGAAAAAGTCGCCAAGGATCCAGCGGGAGCCTTCAAGAAAAGGCCTTGCCGTCCATGCCGGGTTAAAAACTTTTGTAAGCCCTTCATATAGGAAATGCCAGCCCACGGCTATCCTGAGGATTGCCAGCAGGCCCGGTACGATCCTGTTTCTCGTGTTATCTGTCATGATTAATTTTTACCCCTTGTCAGTCAGAGGTAAAAATAATGAATTATTGATTTGTACAACTGTGCAGGTGAATGAATCAGCTCTGGCCTTCCGTATAGGCTGAAATGAAGCTCTTAAGTTCATCATACGAGTTGACGACGGGAAGATCTCCGTTTTCTGCAAGAACATTGTTTGGCGGTCGATAGAGCAACCCGGCATCTGCCTTCCTCAGCATGTTGATGTCATTGAAGGAATCGCCGACAGCGATAACCTTGTAGTTCAGGTTTTGCAGCGCTTCAACCACTTTTGCCTTGCCGTTTTCCTGCCGCAGATGGTAGTCTGTGATGTTGCCGAGGTGGTCGACGGAAAGACTGTTGCAGAACAAAGTGGGGTGACCGAGCTTTTCCATCAGCGGGTTTGCGAATTCGACAAAAGTGTCGGAGACAATGACCATCTGAGTTCTTTTCTTTATCCAGGAAATGCATTCCACGGCTCCGTGAAGAGGTTTGATATTTGCAATTACATGCTGGATGACATGAAGCGTAAGATTGTGTGTCCGGAGAATAGCCAGTCTCCTCTGCATCAGTGCATTGTAGTCGCTGATATCACGGGTGGTCAGCTTGAGCTCGTCTATGCCTGTATGCCTGGCGACGCTTATCCATATTTCCGGTGTGAACACTCCTTCGAGGTCGGTGCAAACGATGAACATCTTTTGTTTCTGTTAAAGGTTCAGGATATAATCCCGAACCTGTGAGTAATCATTATCCAGTTCTGTAAAATATTCTTTCCTTCCTGATAATCCCTTTAGCTGAGGAGGGACTTCCGGCACTATCCCGAGGATACGGCTGATCTCTTCAGGGAATTTCGCAGGATGAGCGGTCTCGAGTGAAACATGACAGGTATCCTTCTCATGTCCGCTTCCCTGGTAAGCAGCGAAGCGTTCAATACCCATCCAGGCCACAGCACCATGAGGTTCCAGTA
>JALONU010000190.1 GCA_025454775.1 Bacteroidales bacterium
GCTATCGCGCAAATCAAATCAAAAAATCAAAGAACGCTTATAATTAATTATATATCTGTAAATTACAAAGAATAATAAAAAGTTAACGCATCACTAGTGTTTAAGAATGAAAGGTACTTTAGATAATAAAACCACCCCCAACCCCTCCAAGGAGGAGAGCCGTTTAGGGTATTTGTCTTCTGTTCTTAATATTGGCAACCTGCCTCTGGGAGGCAGTCACCCGGTGCGCATACAATCCATGACCAATACTGATACCCTCGACACCAGGGCTTCTGTGGATCAGTGTATCAGGATCATTGAGGCAGGTGCTGATATGGTGAGGCTGACCGCCCAGGGAGTAAGGGAGGCCGAAAATCTTGCAAACATTAAAAAAGAGCTCCGTAACGCCGGTTTTGAAACTCCTCTGATAGCTGATATTCATTTTAATCCTGCAGCCGCGGAAACTGCCGCCCGGATTGTTGAAAAAGTCAGGATAAACCCCGGCAACTATGCCGATAAGCGAGCCTCTTTCATAAAAGCGGAATACAGCGAATCGGAGTACAAAGAAGAACTTGAAAGGATACATGACAGGCTGCTTCCTCTTATTAATATATGCAGGGAGAACAGGACTGTCATCAGGGTGGGTATCAACCATGGATCTCTTTCCGACCGGATCATGACCCGTTATGGAAACACCCCGGCAGGAATGGTGGCTTCAGCAATGGAGTTCATCAGGATCTTCAGGGCCGAGAATTTTAATGATCTCGTCCTCTCGATGAAATCCTCCGACACAGTAGTATTACTGGAATCAAACAGGCTTCTTGTTGCGGACATGCAGAAGGAAGGTGTTGCCTTTCCCATACACCTGGGAGTGACTGAAGCCGGGGAAGGCGAAGAAGGCAGCATAAGATCAGCTGCCGGCATAGGCGCCCTTCTGTCAGAAGGTATAGGCGATACCATAAGGGTGTCCCTCACAGGTGATCCCGAACAGGAGATTCCTGTTGCGAGGGAGATCCTCAGGTTTATAGGTGGCGAATCCGGCAGACCTGTTGTATCTGCTCCTTACCTGGGATTCCGGTCAGCGGAAGCTCTTTACAGGCCTGAAGTCGTAACATGTGAACACGGTAACCTGATCTCGGAAAACGGAACTCCTCTCAGTGGAGAAGTGATAACTTTCAATGCCTCAAATCCTCCCCTTTTTACAGATGACCTGAAAACAGGCGTTGTCCTGAATCCCATTTTCGATGAGGATGATCCGGCAAAGCTGGCAATTGTTTCTGCAGCTCTTCTGGGAAGATACTTCATACTTAAGCAGGCCGGAGGGATTTGTATAACAAACCGCGGGAAGGTTCAGGGAGAAAAGCTGAAGGAAATCTCATTTGCGATACTTCAGGCAACCGAAGCAAGGATTACCAGGAACAGGTATATCTCCTGCCCCACCTGCGGCCGTACCAAATTTAACCTACAGGAAGCGGTCCAAAAGGTGAAGGCAGCCACTTCACATATTTCAGGACTTAAGATTGCCGTTATGGGTTGTATCGTTAACGGTCCGGGCGAAATGGCAGGCGCCGATTACGGCTACGTGGGAGCCGCCGAAGGGAAAGTCCATATTTACAGGGGAATGGTGCCGGTGATGAAAAATGTTCCGGAGAAAGAGGCTGTGGAGGAGCTACTGAAGATTATTTATGCAGATACGGGTAAAGGGTCGGCCTGAATTATTCATGTACTCACCCCCCTCCCCCTTCTCTACTGATTCCTGATCACATGAACTCATCCCCCAACCCCCTTCTCTACTCCGTAAAGAAGGGGGCCTGTTTCATTGCTGAATGGCCGCCTCCCCCTTTTTACGTCATCAGTGAGTGCCTTCCGCATAGGCGGAACAGGTTGTCCCGCCAAAGGCGGATGGGGTTGGGGGGTGAATTCGTGGTCCACGAATCAGCTGAGAGTTTGTCATCCTCTAAGTAATCATATGTATATAATTAATATCCAGCACACTAGCCCCCTCTTTGCGCCAGCAGAGAGGGGGTTGGGGGTGAGTACGTGTTATTCTCACACTAGCCTGTAATCCAGCTGCTTCTTCTGCAGATCAGCCTTAACCACTTCAATCGTCACCCTGTCGCCAAGAGTATATTCCTTCCCGGTGAGTCTTCCGCGGATACAGTAATTCTCTTCATCATACTCGTAGAAATCGTCCCCAAGTTCGCGTATGTTCACCATCCCTTCGCACTGGTTTTCAATGACTTCAACATAAATACCCCATTCGGTAACGCCTGAGATAACCCCGTCGAAATGTTTCCCCAGCCTCTCGCTCATGAATTCTACCTGCTTGTACTTCACCGATGCTCTTTCCGCTTCAGTGGCCAGGCGTTCCATCTTCGATGAATGCTCACAGAGTTTTTCATACCTGTCCTTGTCATCAGGATGTTCCTTATTCAGATATGCTGTAAGCAGCCTGTGAACCATCATGTCGGGGTACCTCCTTATTGGTGATGTAAAGTGGGTATAATGCCTGAAAGCCAGGCCATAGTGTCCTATATTATCAGTCGAGTATACCGCCTTGGCCATCGATCTCAGTGCAAGTGTCTCAATGATATTCTGCTCTTTCTTGCCGATCACCGAGGTAAGCAGCTTGTTCATAGCCTTTGGGAGAGGTGTCTTGTCATCTTCCGTAAGCTTGTAGCCGAACCGGGTGATGAAATGGCTGAAGTTGTCTATTTTCTCAGGATCAGGCTTGTCATGAATACGATAAACAAAGGTCTTTCCCTTAAGCTTCTTACCAATAAACTCTGCAACATGCCTGTTTGCCAGAAGCATAAATTCTTCGATAAGCTGGTTGGCGGTTCCCATGTCGCGGAACTTTATTCCCAGAGGTTTCCCGGCGTCGTCGAGATCAAACTGGACTTCTATCTTCTCGAAATAGAATGCCCCTGCAGAAAATCTTTTTGCCCTCAGCTTCTGAGCCAGGTCATGAAGAATGAGTATCTGCTCCTTCATATCTCCGTCTCCCGTGTCGATCACTTCCTGGGCTTCGTTGTAGGAGAATCGCCTGTCGGAATTGATAATGGTCTTGCCGAACCATTCGTTCAGGACTTCTGCCCTGTCATTCATTTCAAAAACAGCGGCATAGGTGAGCTTATCTTCTGAAGGATTGAGCGAACAAATATGGTTTGAAAGTCTTTCGGGGAGCATCGGCACCACCCTGTCGACAAGGTAGACTGATGTTGCACGCTGCCTGGCTTCCTCTTCCGTGAGCATCCCTGGTTTCACATAATGTGTTACATCAGCAATATGAACACCAACTTCCCAGTTCCCGTTCTCAAGCCTGCTGAGGGAGATGGCATCGTCGAAGTCGCGGGCATCAGATGGGTCGATCGTGAATGTCGGGGTTTTCCTGAAATCGCGTCTCGATCTGATGTCATCCTCCGTAATTACGGCAGGTATCTTTTCTGCATCCCTTTCTACTTCCTCAGTGAACTGTGCCGGCAGCTCAAACTCCGCAAGAATGGCATGCATTTCCGTATCATGCAATCCCGGGTCTCCAAGCACATTTATGATCTCGGCGATCGGGTTCTTCTGATTCGGGTTCCAGTCAATGACTCTTGCCACCGCTTTCTGACCCTGCTTCGCCCCGTTCAGCTTTGAAGCCGGGATAAAAAGATCGAACGGCATGTTCTTGTTGTCGGGCATCAGGAAAGCAAAGCTGGGCATGACCTCAACTGTTCCCACAAAAGTCGTCCTCCATCTTTCAAGTATCTCGACAACTTCTCCTTCCGGCCTGGCGCCTTTCCGTTTTGCAAAGAGACATACCTTAACCTTGTCGCCGTGAAGAGCCGTCCGGAGATTCTTTGCCGACACGAACACATCATCCTCTATCTCGTCAGAAGTAACAAAACCATAGCCCATCCTTGTCATGTCAACGGTCCCGGTTATGTATCCCCTTGCTGTCTTCGACCTGAATTTGCCTTCGTGAATTTCCTTAAGTGAACCGGTGGCAGCAAGTCCCTTCAGGACTTCTGATACCATTCTCTTTTCATCCGGATCAGTGATATTTAGTCTTTTAGAAATTTGCTTGTAATTGAATCCTTCACGCGGGCTTTTTGCCAGGATAATCTTTATCTGTTCGGCCACCGATTCCTTCGACAATCCTGATCGTTTGCCCTTTTTTCCCTTCTTCCTGCTCATTTTTCAGATTTTTGCGAAGGTACGAAAATGAAGGTGAAATGTCGTATATTTGATTTGACTAACCCAAATTAACGGCAAGGATGACCTCAAAAATGATGCTCAAAAAGTCCTCAACATTGTTCATTCCGCTTCTGCTTTGTTTAGTCTTCATGTCTTCGGTCCGGAGTTCCCATGCCCAGGCAAATACCCTGAAGCTCAACGATAAGGAATATTTTGAAATGAGGGGGTTCAATGTCCTTGTTTTCGAGAACCAGTATAACGGGATGTTCTTCGATGAAAAGACCGCGGGGATACTTCTTATACACCACGGCGTAAGGACAGCCACCGGTGGCGCTGTAAGGCTCAAACCGACACCCGAGCAATGGGACCAGATCCCTGTTGTGAGCGGGAGAAAAGTAGATAAGGAAGATAACAGCATAGAGGTCACACTCAGATATGCTGATTTTGATTTTGTTTCCCGGGTTCTCGTTAAACCGGTGGAAAAAGGTTTTTCCATCTCAGTGTTCCTCGATAATCCTCTTCCTGAAAAATTGATCGGAAGAGCAGGCTTCAACATAGAATTCCTTCCTGCGGAATATTTCGGGAAGACATTCCTGATGGACGGTTCTGCAGGGCTGTTCCCCCTGCATCCGGCAAGCTCCATGGAGGTAAAGCCGGCATCGACCCAGATAAAACAATTTGCAGGACATACAACTTTCGATGATCGTGGAAGAAATGAATATGTGGAAGCCCTTCCGATAGCCCGGGGCAAGACCCTTGTTCTGGCTCCCGAGGATCCCGAAAGAAAGATCAGCATCCGTACAAATACCGGTGAGCTTATGCTCCTCGACGGACGTAATGTTGCCCAGAACGGATGGTTTGTCGTGAGGACCCTGATCCCTTCAGACCAGATGGGGAAGGTTGTGGAATGGACTGTCACCCCGGAGATCATCCCAAACTGGACAAGGCAGCCGGTGATTGGCTACTCGCAGGTGGGCTATTATCCTTCTCAGCCCAAAACTGCGGTAATAGAAATTGATAAAAACGACGCACCTCTTGCCAATGCCTCGGTGCTTAAGCTTACCGACGCCGGAGAGTGGATTGAGACTTTCAGTGGAGAAGTGAAAACCTGGGGAACATGGATGAGATATAACTATGCCAGATTCGACTTCTCTAAGGTAACACAGCCCGGGATATATATGATAAAATACGGGAACCAGAAGACGGGTATTTTCCGTATTGGCAATCAGGTATACGATGACGCATGGCAGCAGACGCTGGATGTCTGGTTCCCTGTACAGATGGACCATATGTACGTTAATGAAGGATACCGGGTATGGCACGGAGCTGCTCATCTCGACGACGCAGTCCAGGCTCCCCTGAACCACCAGCATTTTGACGGATTCCGGATGGGCGATACCACTGAAACAAGATATAAGCCGCTTGAGAGGATCCCCGGTATGAATATCGGCGGATGGTTCGATGCAGGCGACTATGACCTTCGCACAGCTTCACATTGCATAACAGTATCCAGCCTTGCAGAAACCTGGGAGCACTTCGGCATAAAAAGGGATGAAACGCTTGTCAACCAGGCTCAGCGCTATGTGGATATACATCACCCCGACGGCCATCCGGATATAGTGCAGCAGGTAGAGCACGGGGCTCTCAACCTTATTGCACAGCATCGTGCTTTCGGAAGAGCTATCACCACCATCATTGAACCGAATCTGCATCAGTATCATCACCTCGGAGATGCCGTAAATATTACTGACAACCTTACCTT
>JALONU010000191.1 GCA_025454775.1 Bacteroidales bacterium
GATGACCGTCGAATATGAAAGAGGAACTGAAGAGTGGAAAAAGCTGGTGGCAGGAAGCAAGTTTAAAAGTTCTCCGGGATTCGGAGAAGTTGCTGAAGGCAGGATCCTCCTGCAGGACCATGGCAACGTGGTATATTATAAGAATATTAAGATCAGGAAGATAGATTAGGAAAGATGGGGTGATGGGGCGAGGGGGAGAAGGGGAGAAAGAAGTGTAGAATGAAGAAGTTTTAACAGATAAGGATATGAAAAAGCTTTCTGTACTATTGGTAATTGCTGCCGGCCTGATTCTGGCCGCATGCAGCGAAAAGAAATCAGAAAGATTCGTTCTGCTGACAACGCCTGTATGGAGAACGGATACTCTTTATTCTGATGGCGTGGATGCCGGGAATCCCGGACAGCTGCTTTACAAGTTCAAGGGAGACGCAAAATTCAACGAAGATGGTACAGGTTATTTCGGTCAGTACAAGGGAGACTGGATGCTGAGCAGTGATGAGACATACCTGACAATCTCTTCGGACTCACTTCAGCTGCCGATAATTGCCGACATCTATATGCTGACTTCAACGGATTTCAGGATCACAACCAAGGTGCCGAATCCGCAGAACCTGACAGATCCATTTGATATAAAGATGACCTTCAAGGCCAAATAATGCGATTTCTCCTGCCGGCACTGGCATTGTTTTTTTTCAGTGTGGCTCACGCTGAAGAACAGGAAGGTATTATCCGGGGCAGGGTTTATGACAGGAACACCGGTGAACCGCTTCCGGGAGTCTATGTCATCTACGGTAAAAACCAGGGTGTCATCACAGGCGAAGATGGCACCTATATTATTAAAGGTATAAGCGGCAAGGTAGTCCTGACCTTCCAGCTGGTGGGATACAAGGCTCTGTCAAGGGAGATCTCCATATCGGGCAGCGGCACTGAGATTATTGATGCAGGGCTGGAGACTACAATCCGCGAGATCGACCAGGTGGTTGTCAGCGCCAGCCGTACAGAGCAGAGGATCGCGGAGCTCAGTGTATCAATGGATATCATAAAAAACAGGTTCCTGGAAGAAAATCATATCACCGATCCGACAGAAATAATAAACAAGACACCCGGGATAGAAGTCATGGACGGCCAGGCTTCGGTGCGGGGAGGCAGCGGGTTCAGCTACGGTGCCGGAAGCAGGGTACTGGCGCTGATTGACGGTCTGCCGGTAGTGGCTGCAGATGCCGGGAACATCAAATGGCAGTTTCTCCCTCTTGAAAACCTTTCCCAGATAGAGATTATCAAGGGAGCATCATCGGTGCTGTACGGCTCCGCGGCGTTGAACGGCGTCATTAATTTCAGGACTGCCGATGCAGGCAGCACTCCCCTAACCAGGTTCCATTTCGAAACAGGGTTCTATGGCAATCCTCGCAAACGTGACTGGATCTGGTGGAAGACTCCGCAGATGTTCACTTCAACATCGGTCTCCCATCTTCAGAAAGCTGGGAGAACCGATATCGGATTAAGCGCCAGCATGGTGGTTGACGAGGGATACAGGAGGCTTAACGAGGAGAATCTCGGAAGAATGAGTCTGAAGCTGAAGCATTTCAGTGAGTCTTTCAGGGGGCTCATCTTCGGTGCAAGCGTACACTCAGGGCTGACCGTAAAGCGTGATTTTGTTCTCTGGGAGAATGCCGGGACAGGAGCCCTCAGGCAGCAGGAGTCTGCGATACAGCTTCACGGGAAATTCCTTGCAGCAGATCCCTTCATTTCGCTCAGAAGAGGCGAGAACTGGAAACATGATCTGAGGATGAGGTTCCAGTTGTCGCTCAACAGGTTCCCCAAAAGTGAAAAGACCAACAGCGATGCATATTCCATTTATACCGAATATCAGCTGTGGCACAGGGTATCCAAAAACATCGACCTCACAGCCGGTTTGTCGGAGAATTTCAGCCTGGTGAACTCAAACATGTATCTCGACCACCGGGGATGGAACCTGGCCGGCTATTCCCAGCTGGAAGTACGTCCGGTTAAAAGCATCAGGGCTGTTGCGGGTGTCAGGATAGAGAACAACTCGCTGGATGGAATCAACGACAGGCTGGTGCCGGTATTCAGGGCCGGGGTCAACTGGCAGGCTGCAGAATACACCTTCATAAGGGCGTCTTTCGGACAGGGTTACCGGTTCCCGTCGATAGCGGAGAAGCACGCATCCACCACCCTTGGGTCGGTGGTCATTATCCCGAATCCTGATGTACTTCCCGAGTCAGGCTGGAGCGCTGAAGCCGGGATCAAGCAGGGTATTGCCGCAGGACCGTTATCGGGACAGGCAGACCTTTCCTTCTTTATGTCGCAGAACAAGGATATGATTGAATATTTCCTTGCAACATACGAGGGGCAGGTTGGCTTCAGGGCGACCAATATAGAACAGTCGAGGGTGTACGGAGGTGAATTTGAACTTATTCTTAACGGCTCTTTCGGGAATATTGAAATGATGCTTAACGGGGGGTACACCTTTACGCATCCCGTGGAGTATAATGCCATAACAAACAGAAGTACAGGCGATTTTCTAAAGTACAGGAGGAAGCATTCGGGGAAAATGGCCGTCAGCGCCTCTTGGAAAAGGATCGAATCTGAAGTCAGCCTCTATGCAAGGTCGAAGATCCTGAGGATTGATTCCTTTTTCCTGAACCAGGAGACTGGGGAAGTTATTCTGCCGGGTTTCCCGGCTTACTGGAAGGAACATAACACGGGTTATTTTCTGATGGATGTATCGGCAGGATACAGGCTGAATGATATCTTCACGATCTCGGCTGCTGTTAAAAATTTAACAAACACCGAGTATATGGGGAGGCCCGGGGATATACAGCCACAGAGAAACTATAGTTTGAGGTTGTCGGCAAGGTTCTGAGGTGATGAAAGACCGAAGACGGAAGATCGAAGAAGGAAGGGGTGATGGGGAGAAGGGGGGATGAACCCCAGTGAGACTAGATATGGGTTTAAAGCCCCCCTTTAGAGCTTGTCCCGCGCAGCTTATGCGGAGCGGGAGGGGTTGGGGGGTCGGGTAACGGAAGACGGATTGGGAGATATCTGAGAAAATCAGCGAGATCTTCGGGAAATAAGAACATTATCAAGTAAAATATTATACCATGAAAACAGCAGTTTTAAGAATATCATGCTTATTATTCATTATAGCTGTCATTTCTGTTTCATGCAGGGAGGTTGTTGTTAATGAGGTTAAGATCAACGACTTCGAATCGCTTAAGGCAGAGTTCGGAACTCCTTCTGCAGAATATTCAACTGCACCCTTCTTTGTATGGAACTATAAAATATCAAAAGAAAAAATCGAAAAATTCCTGGCTGATTTTAAGGAACAGGGAATACTTCAGGTTTTTGTGCACCCCCGTCCCGGGCTTATAACAGAATATCTTTCCGATGAATGGTTTGAGTTGTTCAGATACACTGTGGATAAGGGCAAAGAGCTGGGAATGAAGATCTGGATCTATGACGAGAACTCTTATCCCAGCGGTTTCGCCGGCGGACATGTGCCTGACCAGATGCCCGAATCATATAACCAGGGTCAGGGGTTGAGGATGACAATGGTTGAGCTTCTGCCAGATACTGCCGATAGATATTTCCTTTGCCTCAGGGAAGAGGCTGATGGAAAGTTCACTGACATAACAGGAACGCTTGCTTCGGAAAAAGGAAAAGCCGGCAAATACTTTCTTTTTACAAAAACGTACAATGGCAAAAGCGACTGGTATGGCGGATTCTCATATATCGACCTTCTCTACCCGGGTGTTACAGAGAAATTCATAGAGCTCACCATGACCGGTTATGAAAAGTATACAGGAACGGAATTCGGGCTCACAGTTCCCGGAACTTTCACCGACGAACCACATATAAGTTCACCGGGAGGAATAAGATGGACACCCGACCTTTTTGATGTTTTCCGGGAAAAATGGGGTTATGACCTTATAACCCAACTCCCTTCACTATATGAGGAAGTTGGAGAATGGAGAGAAGTAAGACATAATTATACCCAGACGTTGCTTCAGCTTTTCATTGACCGCTGGGCAAAACCCTGGTATAAATACTGCGAGGAAAAAAACCTGAAATTCACAGGGCATTACTGGGAACATGAATGGCCTAACATGCGTCTGGGCGGAGACAATATGGCGATGTATGCATGGCACCAGGTACCGGCAATCGACTTGCTCTTCAACCAGTGGAACGACTCGTTGGTGCGAGCGCAGTTTGGTAATATAAGGTCGGTAAAAGAGCTTGCCAGCGCTGCAAACCAGACTGGAAGGCAAAGGAAACTCAGCGAGACATACGGTGGCGGCGGATGGGAACTTACCTTCACCGATATGAAACGACTGGGCGACTGGGAATATGCCCTCGGAGTAAACCTGATGAACCAGCATCTGACTTATTTTTCACTTACCGGAGCCAGGAAAAATGACTACCCTCCATCTTTTGACTATCATGAACCGTGGTGGGGTAATTATAAGTATATCAACGACCATTTCGCAAGGCTTTCGATGGCACTATCGGCAGGGCGGCAGATAAACGACATACTTGTTATTGAACCGACAACATCAGCATGGATGTATGATTCCTATGCCAGGAAAAATCCGCGGCATGCAGATATCGGACAATCATTTCAGAACTTTATTACCAGACTTGAAAAGAGCCAGGTAGAATATGATCTGGGATCAGAGAACATGATCAAAGATATGGGGGCAGTAAAAAGCGGAAAATTTATCGTCGGGAATTGTGAATATTCGACAGTTATTATTCCGCCAATGATGGAAAATATTGATCTTCCAACCTTCAACCTGCTTAAAAAATTCGTAGGGGCGGGAGGTCACCTTCTAATCTTCAGCAAACCAACTTATATCGACGGTAAAGAGAATATCCAATTACGTGACTTCCTAGCCGGGAATGAAAAGAAGATTCATTCTGAAAAGGAACTTAGTGATGAAGTGATATCAAAGTACTTCATCGACAATGACATAAAATTCTCAAAATTCACCTATGGAGATCTATATCATCATCGCAGGATGCTTGCTGACGGGCAGATCATTTTTCTGGTTAATTCGAGCCTGACTGAACAGGCATCAGGATCACTTACAGTTCATGGAGAAGCAGCTTATGAACTGAACACACTTACAGGAGGTGTCCAGGGATACCGCTGGTCAGATGATGGTGAAGTAGTAGCCATCGATTTTGAATTACCTCCGGCAGGAAGTCTTCTACTCTTTATTCCCGGGGTATATGATGAGAGACATATAACACCGTTCAAACCAAAGGATCTGAAATCCCTCGAGGCTATTTCTCCTGTTAAGATAAGCAGGGACAAGGAGAATGTTCTGACCATCCCATTCTGTGATCTTACAATTATAGGGGAGACAACCAGTGATATGCACAATTACAGCGCTGCCGACAAGATTTATAAACATTATGGGTTTGCGAATGGCAATCCTTGGAACCATTCTGTTCAATTCAAAACGCGGATCATGGATCGCGATACATTCGGTGTAAATACAGGATTTACAGCCACATATCACTTTGATGTAAAAGGAGGCTTTGATTACTCAGGACTGATGGCTGCGGTGGAAAGGCCTGACATGTGGAAAGTATCAGTCAACGGAACAGAAGTTAAGCCCGAAGATGGAAAATGGTGGCTCGACAGGGAGATAGCTCTTTTCAGAATAGGCGATCTGGTCAGGAAGGGCGATAATAGAATTACCCTGAATGTATCACCAATGAAGGTTCTTGCCGAGATTGAACCTGTTTATATTATTGGTGATTTTTCGGTAAAACCGGCCGATAAAGGCTGGAGTATTGAGGCTCCTGTTAATAAATTAACTACTGGCAGCTGGAAAGAACAGGGTATGCCGTTTTATTCATGGGGAATTACTTACAGCAATGAGTTCAAT
>JALONU010000192.1 GCA_025454775.1 Bacteroidales bacterium
TCCATAAATATGGTAATTGTCAGCAGGATGGAAGAGGTCTTCCATGATTATGGAAATAAACACATTGTTCTGGTTCCGTTTATCTGCGATACCCTTGACGATCTGCCATTGCTGGCGGAGCACATTGCCTTCAGGTGGGTGGAGCCGGAAGAGCTGAGGAAAGTGGATTTCTCCGAAGCAGATATAGCCGTTGCAGCCAATTATCTGAAAAGCATAGGCCTGAACGAAGAGAATACATCCCCGCCAGCAAAAGGCCCTCCAGAGGATGAAAGCACCGATGAGGAGTTCAGGGAAATGATAAACAGCACTATGGGGACACGTGAGGTTGAATGGATCGCTGCTTCAGCCCTTGAAAATCCTGTCATTTTTTCAAAGCTTTTCCGGTATTCCCTTTCGGAAGATAAAAAGCTTGCATTTCATTCTTCATGGGCACTTTCCAAGGTCGCGGATAAGTCAACTGAGGCTTTTACTGATTATATTCCACGGATCGTTGATGCTCTTGGAAAACTCAGCAGCGAAAGCACCGAGAGGTCCTTCCTCAGGATCCTTACGCTGTCTGATGTAGGTATGCTCAGCAGTAAGCAGCAGGGAATCCTGGCCGATTATTGCTTCACGGCACTCCGGTCAGGCTTCAGCGCGATAGCGATCAAGGCATACTCAATGGAGATCATCTACAAACTGGCGCTGATATATCCTGAACTGTCTCACGAGCTGGCAGCCTCGATAAATATGCTCCAGGGAGAAGGATCTGCGGGCATAAAGGCCAGGGGTAGGATGATCCTGAACCGCCTTTCAAAACCGGGATCCTGATCCTCAGTTCAGTGAAACCACCCTGATGCTGCGGCTTGTGCCCTCACCGGATAGTTTCAGCAGATACACTCCTTTACCGGCAGGGGAGCCCGCTGAATCATCCCCCGTCCAGTCGATGGTGTAACTACCCGGGTCAAAGATCCGGTCGGAAATGGTTTTAAGGACCCTGCCCTGCAGGTCATAGACCTGAAGCTTGTATTTTCCCGGCCTTGTGATCTCAAAATATATCGTAGTAAAATCCCTGAAAGGATTGGGAAAACAGTTCAATTCCATTTCTCCACGGTCTGCACTGATATTATCCTCAATGCCCGTAAGGATGTTCTTCTCCCCGGGAGTTCCTCCGTCGTACCGGGACCTCCAGTTCTGGCCGAGATTGTTGTCGCGGTAAGGGTCAGTGAGTTCAATTGTTGCTCCGGTTCCGTTGGCATCAACAGGCCATGGGGCATTGGGAGAATAGTTTACAAAGTCGATAAGGTTCCCTTCATTATCATACAGGTTTATATCATCGCCGCTGCTGCTCAACCCGAAATCCATGTTCCCTGTAATGTTCCTTACCTTCGGGAATATATCACTGAAATCATCCATATCGCGGCATATCACGGCCAATCCACCTGGTATGAGATTAAGTTCTGAGGGGATCCTGAAGCCGGATTCGGAACCAGCATCGCTTACTATCCAGTCCTTAAGATTTACCGTGGAGCTGCCTGCATTGTAAAGCTCAACCCAGTCTTCGGAATCCAGATCGGGAGATGAATTGTAATTTATCTCATTGATCACGATCCTGTAGTCGCTGTTCTCCGCAGGTTCGAAAAATGCCCTGAACCTGGCTGGCAGAGACATATTGTAATCAAGGCTCCTGGCATAGGATATGAAGCCTCCGTATTCCCATCTTACGAATTTAAATCCGGGTCTTGGGACAGCTGTGAGCTTCACCGGAGTATTCCTGAAGTATGTTCCTGAAAAGGGGTATTTATCGGGGATCACACTGTTGACGATCACCCTTCCGGCAGCGGTGCTGCTCACTTCGACCTTGAGTGTCAGCGGTTCGCCCAGGTTCAGCGTGGTCTGCAGGTGCTGCCTGGCCCATGCAGGCCTGTTGGTGGCAAAACCGGTTATGTTGTTAATGCTGCTGAGAAAATAACTGTAATTCAGACCCCAGCGGTCAATGTGCTGACTAATCTCCGGATTGTAGATCTGCTTTATGGAATCAACCAGTGCAACCACTCTCTGTGATGCAAACGTTGTGTTTATCCTGTCGGCATACTGGTTCACGAAGTCGTTCTTGAATCCGGGATTTGAAAGCATTCTCCTCAGCAACAATGTTCCCCAGGCAGGATTTGGCCAGCTTGTGTTATCAGGAACAAGGGCAAATGCAAGGGTATTATACTCATATGCCGTCTTGCTGTAGATTGAGAAACCAAAATCAGTATCGAACAGGATCCATCTCCAGCGGCTTCCCGGTTCATTGGTTTTCCAGAATTTGACATTGTTGCCCGGCCAGTCCTTATTATCAATGTATATCTCCGTAAGCTGGTACTGTATGAAGTTATTGATGTCGATCTGGCTGGCTGCCTGGTTGTATTTCTGCTCGGTTTCCAGGGTATTGGCATTCAGGTAGTCAGTGAGCTGCCTGTACGATGAATTGGTTCCGTCGACTACAACTGCATTATCTTCAAGGATATTGACATTGTCGGGATCAACGAAGTGATTCCCGGCGAGATAGTTCGTATTGATCTTCTCCCTTATATTAAGTATTCCCCAGTATTCCCCGTTCAGGTATACAATTGCCGGCTGGAATGCCAGCCTGTCTAAATCCATATCCCTTACAATAGTCGAAACCAGACCATCCCTGAATATGGCATAACTCCAGTCATTACCACCGTTTCTGAGTATAAGGGATTCGAATTTTGTGATGGGCTTGTCCGCGAAGAACTTGTAGTCAAAGGATCCTTTTCCGTATTCCCTGCGGGCAAAAAGAGCCAGCGATTTCTGTGCATGTGCCCTCGACCACGCCCCATATATCTTTATGCCGATATCCTGGTTGACCTGCCTGTAGCCTGCCTTGTCGTAGAATTCCATGTGAGCCCTCTTTTCCCAGTCCTGCCAGAAATTTGCACCGTAATAGGGATTCGTCGATGAAGCATTTGGGCCGAGGACATAAATGCCTGTGTAATAGTCCCACAGATTCTCGGGATTAGTGCTCAGGCATACCACCGGCAGGGTGTGATCCCTGGTGAAGTAGGTGTTCGTTGCAATGACACCGGGCAGCTTATGTACATTCAGCGACCGGGCCCTTACGACACAGTTCGCCGAGATTGTAAAAGGCCCGGTATAAACAGAGTCTTCCCTGCCTGGTTCAGAACCGTCGAGTGAATAGAAGATTGTGTCTGCCGGATCTGCTGATGACAGGCTGAGCTGGAATGCAGGGAAGAAGTATCCTCCTTCTCTGGAGAACCTTACCGTGTCGCCGCGGGGAAGTGTCGGGAAAACCTCTGATATGTTGCTGCTCCCGGGGGTCGGGGAGGCAAAGTAATAGCATGTGCCTGCTCCGTCGGGCTGGCGTCCGTATGAGACGTCTGCAACAAGCTCAACACCCGGAATGGAATCCACCGGTATTGTATCAGGATCAGAGAAATACAGGGATTCTCCTTCAGCTGATATTTTAAAATTAGTATGAAGTTTTCTGCCCTGGAGTTGTATATATTCCGGAACATCATCGGTATACCCTGCCCCTGAAAGACCTGTGGTGAGCATCGGTATAAGGCTGAAATCAGTTGACCCTGTGCCTGTATTATGGCCTTCAATGGCTAATATGTTCACTCCCCCGACAAGGATTGCAGCCGGGTTGCTGACCGTATAATTCTCGGGAAAGCCGCCGTTGAACATTACCGCTTCCCTGCCTGTTGCAGCCTGGTTGTAGGTAACGATGGATCCTGCAGTGCCGAGATTGCGCCTGGCTATCTCCTGCCCGTTTATATAGGCCACAAAACCATCGTCGTAATCAATGCTTAAGACCAGTTCAGTAATATCGTCAAGGTTGCTGATTGTGAACTCTTTCCTGATGTAAATGCTCATAATATTGGAAAGCACCGTTGAATCGTCGTTATCGCCGTAACCGAAACCGCTTGGCCCGGTGCTCCAGCCCGAGTCGTTGAACCCTGTGCTCTTCCATGAGTCACCGATATTAGAAGAGGGAACCAGGTATTTCCAGTTGTCGCCCTGCTTGATTAGCGTATGGTAACTCAACGGTGGATCGTTGCGGTTCTTGTCAGAAGCAAAGATCAATCCATAAGCTCCCGGTTTCAGGCTTACTGCGGGGAAAGCCCATTTACCGGGATCGCTGCGGTCGTCTGAAAGAAAATAGCCCAGCAGGTTTATTTCCTGGGCCGATGAGTTGAAAATTTCAATCCAGTCGGAATGGTCCCCGTCTTCATCTGTAATTCCGCTGATATTCGAGGCAGAGAATTCATTTATCACGATCTGCGATGAGAGTGGTAATGAGATCAGTAAGAGGAATATTTGCAGGAGCAGACGCTGCATGAGATACAGATGTTGTTCTACAACTTATTTATCCAGCCGGTCATGATGTCAAGCACCTCCGGAGAGATGGTTTCTTCAATGTCGCCGTATTCTGAGGGAAGTCCTGTTGCCGTATGCTGGAACAGATGGTTCAGTCCGGGAAGTGAAACGGTTTTGACCAAATTGTTACCTCCTTTCCTGAGAGCTTTCTCTATTGCCGGCAGGTTGACCTTTGCCGAGACCTGCAGATCTTTCTCTCCGTTCAATGCGAGGACGGGGCATTTAACTTTTTTCCAGAAATCTGCCGGGTTGGTGATAATGAAATACCTCATCCAGTTGAAAGATACGGGATTAAGGCTGTTATTCAGGTTCTTAAGGGCAATTTCTATTTCCTCCTGCGACTTTTTCTCTTTCTCAAGGGTAAGCCTGTAAAGGGCATTCATCTTTACTTCGGCAGCCTTGTTGTCTGCTTCTTTCTTCAGTACCGTGAACAGCTTCTTATTCAGGGATATAGCTTTTCGCGTCTCATCCGGATCGATCCCTGAGGCAGTGCTGATATCATAGTTCTGGATATGAAGTATATCTTCGCCCCTCACACCTGTTCCGGCAAGGGATATTATAAAGGCCACTTTCGGATTCCGCGAAGCGACCATAGGAGCTATAAGCCCTCCCTCGCTATGCCCAGCGATGCCTGATAAAGCCGGATCGGCTTCTTTCCTGGAAAGAAGATAACTGAAAGCAGCTTCTGCATCGGTTGCGAAATCAGCAGTGGTTGCGTTCAGGGGCGTGCCTTTCGATTTTCCTACGCCTCGGTCGTCATACCTCAGCACAGCGATCCCGTTCCTCGAAAGATGATCAGCAATGACCCAAAAAGGCTTGTGTCCCAGAAGCTCCTCGTTCCTGTTCTGGGAGCCTGATCCTGAGACAAGGACTACTGCAGGGAAAGGTCCCTCCCCATTTGGGACAGTGAGTGTGCCGGACAGTTCGATACCAGCTTTTTCGTTTCTGAAAGATATATCCTCCGACTTATATGGGAAGGGAGCTTTCGGTTCCTGGGGCCGGTTAAGTGCAAAAGCTCTTTTCAGCTTTGCCAGGTTAAGCCCTGCCGTTCTGCCAGCCTGGCTCCATGTACCTTCAATGAGTGTGTCGCTGACGACCTTACCCCTGTATTCACCCAGGAGAAGAGGAGCTTTTATGTTTATAGTCCTTCCTTCAATTATTACCGGGCCTATTTTGAATACACCAGCTCCCTGGTCAGGGCTTTCCAATGTTACGGACAGTGAGTCCCTTCCTTCGGCTTTAAGGTTGAAAACCACCCTCAGGTTTATTCCTCCGGCCGGTATCCTGCCAAGCCATGAACCCGGTAGAATTTTGTAGAGATCAGTCTCCTGCGCTGATAACTGCTGTGAAATAATTAACAATAATAATGGCAGGATGTGAAAGGGAAATCTTTTCATGATTCTAATTTGAAATCCAAAAATAACGGTTTAGGGGCAACTAAAGGGATTAAACAGTCATAATTTGACGAATACAAATTTTGCTTACGTCTGTATTTGATAATTACGGCCCGG
>JALONU010000193.1 GCA_025454775.1 Bacteroidales bacterium
ATTGGAATAGCGCAGGGGCTTTCAAATCTCCCGCTTTTTTCTGGAATTGAATACAGGTTATTCTGCTGGCTGACGATCAACATCTTCGGTTTCTGGTTCATACTAAGGTATGCCCGCAGGATAAAAAAGAAACCCTCCGCATCGCCTGTAAGGGAGGATGA
Source organism: Bacteroidales bacterium (assembly GCA_025454775.1). Classification (GTDB taxonomy): domain Bacteria; phylum Bacteroidota; class Bacteroidia; order Bacteroidales; family VadinHA17; genus LD21. Next base: position 162 of record JALONU010000193.1, read on the forward strand.
TAAGTACTGGCGTGAGAAACAGGTTTCGGGATCTTCACCGATCGTATATCATACTCCCCTTTCGGCATGGATAACATTCGGTATCATACTGGCTGTCCTGGTAGTTGTCTCCTGGCAGGAACCCCTCAGCTCCATTTCAATAGGTGAAAAAACGATCTCCTTCCCGGCTCTGCCGCTAATAACACTTTATTTTGTCGCTGCAGGCTTGTTAAGTCTAAGAAAATCAGTTCATTTCTTCGTTCTGCAGCTGCTTGTTCTGACAATCCTGGTACTGATCACCGGAGTGATGGGCTATGGCTGGTACATAATGGAAATAGCCGCACTTTTCTTTGCGATGGGGCTGGCCGCAGGGGCGGCAATGAACTATTCGCCCAACAGGATAACAAAGCTTTTCCTCGACGGAATAAGGGATATACAATCGGCGGCCGTGATAGTGGGGCTTGCAGGAGGGATAGTCATTATCCTGAACAACGGGAATATAATTGATACAATGCTGTTCAGGCTTTCGGAATCTATTTCCGGCATGGGGAGAATGGCATCCCTGAGCATGATGTACGTAGTCCAGAATCTCATAAACCTGGTAATGCCTTCGGGGTCGGCGAAAGCTGCCCTCACCATGCCTATAATGTCGCAGTTCTCTGATCTCATAGGCATCTCGAGGCAGGCAACGGTAATGGCTTTTCAGCTGGGCGACGGATTTACAAATATGATAACGCCTACATCAGGAGTGCTTCTTGGTGTCCTGAGCGTTGCAAAAATACCCTATGATAAATGGTTCAGATGGGTTCTTCCACTTATCATTGCCCTGATTATTCTGGGTTTCCTGCTGCTTATCCCGACCGTTTATATGAAGCTTAACGGCTTCTAGATGCGTGTTAATTAATCTTAAAAGGAACAGGATAACTTGAATTGCCTTCCGATTTTTAATACTTTTGCGCCTGAACCAAAAGCCTTCCGGCTTGTTTAGCATCTGAAATGAAGAAAACCATTATTACAACCGGTATAGTTATTGCAGCAGCATTCATTGCCCTCTTTGTATTCAACAGGATGACCACAAAGAAACCCGATGAATCGCTGTTCGCCGAAGTAAGCAAAGGAAAGTTTGAAGTCGTTGTATCAACTACAGGTGAGCTTGTTGCAGAAAATTCGGTTGATATAATGGGGCCGGCATTCGGGCAGGGGAATGATGTAAGGTCAACCAACGTCAGGATCACCGACCTTATCGCCGAAGGAACGGAGGTTAAAAAAGGCGATTATGTGGGAAGCCTCGACAAAACCGAACTGGATAACGAAGTAAAGAATATCCGGGAGAGGATTACGGAAATGGAGCAGCAGCTTGAGATGCAAATCCTCGATACGGCAGTTCAGCTGAACAACATACGCGACCAGATCACAAATCAGATTCACAGCGTTGAAGAAGCTGAGATCAGGGTGAAGAATTCCAAGTATGAATCACCGATGGTGCAGAGGGACGCCGAGATAGATTATGAGCAGGCACAAAGGGTACTCGATCAGCTTATGAGGTCGTACGAACTGAGAAAGGCACAAACAAAGGTTAATATCCTGAACAGGAGAATGTTCCTCACACGGATGCAAAGAAGGCTTGCAGATTACGAGAGCACACTGGCGCAATTCACCATCACAGCTCCTGCCAACGGCATGATAATCTATTACAAGAACAGGTTCGGAACAAAGCGGAAGGTAGGTCAGTCGATAAATGTGATCGACCGGATAGTGGCAACCATTCCCGACCTTACCACTATGCTCTCGAAGGTATTTGTAAGCGAGGTTGAAATCAACAAGGTAGCAAAGGGTATGCCTGTCACGATCACCGTAGATGCATTTCCGAATAATTCCTACACCGGAAAGGTCATTTCCATAGCGAACATCGGTGAAAAACTGCCCAACACCGACAGTAAGGTGTTCGAGGTAATGATCAGGGTCGACGGAACGGACCTGAACCTCAGACCTTCGATGACCACAAACAACAAGATACTGATCAATTCCTATGATGACGTGACATACATTCCCCTGGAATGCGTTCATACCGGGCCCGACAGCGTTCCAGTTGTCTATACGAAAAGCGGTTTGCGGCAACCTGTTAAACTTGGTGACACCAACGATAAGCATGTCATTATAGAGGAAGGCCTCGAGGAAGGCACTACGATCTACATAGAGATCCCTGAAGGAGCCGAAAAGTTCAGGGTGGCAAAATAAAAAGAGGGCTTATCCGGCCCTCTTTCTATTCCAGTTTCTTACCGGTTTACTTCTTGTCATAAACAGCTTTGGTAGTTCTGTCACCATTAGGTGTACTCATTGTTGATGTAACAACAAGATTAGCGCCTTCAACAGTCCAGACAGCCGTCGTGGTCATGTCGTTACCGTTAAATGAACGGGTTGTCTTGATTGTGAGTGACTTGCCGTCTGCCGACCATGTAGCGGTTGATTTGCTTTCGCCTCTGGCAGTAGTATTAACGGTTTCCTTACCGTCAAGAGTATACTTTTCAGTGGTTGTGGTTGTCTGGCCGTCCTGACCGGTCCTGGTCCTTTCAACAGTCATAAGGTTGGCTTCCTGCTTGACAGCGAAATTCCCCCCGCCAAAACCGCCTCTCATACCGCCGCCCTGGCCGCCCTGACCGCCCTGGCCGCCCTGGCCCTGAGGCTGACCCATATTGCTCTTCTCGGCATTGAATGCCCACGAGCCTGCAAAATTAGCCTTGCCTGCCTGTGCATACGTTGAGAACGGCATTGCAAGGAACGCAAGAATTACCATTGCTGATAATACGATCTGTAAACCCTTTGCTTTTCTTTCCATTTCAGATTTTTTTGTGAGTTGAATAATTACGTAACTATTGACAAAGTATCAAAGGTATTTATTCCCTCAATTGATTATTAAATATTTAAGTTTTTTTAAGATTTGACCTGGAACCGGCATGGATTGACAATTACGTTAGGTTATATCTAAAAAATAATTTATTATTGCACACTAACTAAAGCAGAAAAAGTTATGATAAGAAGAATAATCCCTGTAATCATTGCGGCACTTATTACTGTGTCATGTGGCAGCAGGACAGGAAAAGAACAGGCAGCAGGCAGCGGAGCGATGAAAGTTGAATTTGCGTCCCTTGTAGCCAATCCTTCTGACTATGTCGACAAGGATATCGTTGTTGAAGGAAAAGTTGTTCATGTATGCACCCATACCGGAAAGAAAATGTTCATTGTGGGTGAAGATCCCGACACAAGGCTTTTCATTTCAGCCGGGGAGAATATGCCAAAGTTCCCGATGGAACTCCTTGGAAGCACTGTTTCGGTCGAGGGTCACCTTGAACAGGTTGTCACAGCCGACAAGCCTTCCGAAAACACCATGGTCGCCAGCCTTGAGGCTGCAGCAGCTCCTGCTTCCGATACTGCAAAAGCAGGACCTGAATGCGAAACCGAAGCAGCAGTGGCCAAACAAACCTCACTCGGAAACCTGATGATGGTATACAACAAGCACGAGGTTGTTAAATAATTAACACTATACCCTTATTAAAAAGGTCAGACCTCTCTGACCTTTTTTAATTCCTGTATCATGAACCTGTCAAAATTTAATCGCATTACACACAGGGACCTTGGTTACCTGATAACCGGGATGGCAATAATCTATGCACTCTCGGGAATAGCATTGAATCACAAACATGACTGGAATCCCAACTATATAGTAGACAGCTACAAATTCAAAACTTCCGTCGGTCTGAACAGGGAATCTTTCAACGACGACACAGCCAGGGAAATACTCAAAAGCCTTCCCGGGGAGTACAGGTACAAGGCATCCCACTACCCGTCGGGGAATACGCTGAATATCTTCATTGAAGGAGGATTTGTCCAGATAAACACATTAACCGGAGAGGGGATCGTTGAAAAAATAAGCAAGAGGCCTCTATTTTTCGAGGTAAACTTCCTGCATTACAATCCAGGCAAATGGTGGAAATGGTTCAGCGACCTGTTTTGTGTCAGTCTCATTGTGGTGACAATCACAGGCTTATTCATCATCAAGGGTAAAAACGGCATCACGCGACGCGGAGCCGTTCTTACCATCATCGGGATACTGCTGCCCCTGGTTTTTCTCTTTATCTACTAGAAGTCTTGCAGTCTTGCAGTCCTGCGGTCCTGCGGTCGTTCAAAACGAAGCTTAGGGGACTTCTTTGTAATACTCCACAGACTGCAAGACTGCAAGACTCAAGACTATACCTTCTTCAAAGCCTCCAGAACCCTTTCCGGGGTCATAGGGGTCTGGTAGAGCCTTGCACCTGTTGCATCGTAAATTGCATTTGCCACGGCAGCTCCCACTGCGATAATGGCAGGTTCACCACCTCCTCTCGGAGGTTTGTCCATACGGTCGAGTATGACGCAGTCGATCTTTGGAAGCCATGACAGCCTGGGGATCTGGTAGTTGTCGAAGCCGCGGTCGAGAATGTTGCCGCCCTCAAAATGGACCTCCTCGGAGAAAGTATATCCCAGGGCCATGGTTATACAGCCTTCCATCTGGACAAGTGCTCCTTCAGGATTCACGCATTGTCCCATATCCTGGGAACATGCCACCCTCACAACCTTTACCTTGCCGGTTGCTGTATCTACCTTCACTTCGGCAATCTCGGCCACCCATGTTCCCGCATCATGTCCACAGGCTATCCCTATACCTCTTCTGCTCGGGCCTTTTGCCGGAACATAGCCAAACTTGTCGGCAACTGATTTCAGGCAATCGATCATTTTCTGATCCTTGAGGTTTTTCAGCCGGAACTCCAGGGGATCGATACCCGCTGCCGATGCCATGATGTCGATCTGCACCTCACGTGCAAAAGTGTTTGAATTGTTATTAGGTGCGCGCCATGGGCCCGTGAGGAACGGATGCACCTGAAAATCAGACCTGTTCTCACTGTAGCTGATCGTTTTGAAGTTAGGTACATCATAGATGATGTCTGAACCCCTTGTACCCGCGAACCAGACATGATAATCCCAGAAGGTTATCCTTCCCTCCCTGTCGATGCCTGAACTTACTTTAATGACATTGGCCGTGTGGAAGGTATCGTAGAAAAATTCCTCCTCACGGGTCCATACAACCATTACAGGCTTACCTGTAAGTTTTGCCAGCCGGGCTGCCTCCACTCCCTGCTGATATGCAGCTTTCCCTCCAAAGCCTCCTCCTACCTGGGGAGTTTTCACTCGGACAGTCTCGCGAGTCATTTTAAGCTCGTTGACTATTGCATCCTGGAGACCAAACGGAGACTGGGTGGAAGCCCAGACGTTCATTTTTCCGTTTTCCAGTTGTGCCAGTGCAGTATGAGTCTCCATAGGTGCATGGGCCACATAGGGATCATGATATTCCGACTCAAAAGTCCTGGAGGAACCTTTCTTTCCTGCTTCAAGGTCGCCGCCTTCCCTCACAACACTCTGTCTCGACCTGGCTTTGACCATCCAGTCGTAAACTGTTTTGTCATTTACAGGCAGCTCATTGAAAGCGTATTCAGCTTTTATTTTAACTATAGCTTCATCAGCCTTGTCCTTGTTTTCGCTTATCACAGCGATAAAGTCGCCATCCCTGACCACCCGGACACCGGCAATCCTTTCAGCTCCGGAAACATCCACGGATGTCATTTTTGCACCGTGTGAGGGAGGACGGAGTATTCTCGCGAAAACCATACCAGGGAGCTTCAGGTCGCCTGTAT
>JALONU010000194.1 GCA_025454775.1 Bacteroidales bacterium
ACGGCTCTGCATTTATTTTGAAAGTCTTTTTAAAAGTTTTCATTATACTTTGCTTTTCATTAAAATCATGTACTCATCCCCCCAGCCCCCTTCTCTCCTGACGGAAAGAAGGGGGAGTCGTATACTATAAGTTTTACACCTCCCCCTCTATACGTCAGAAGAGAGGGGGATCGAGGGGGTGAGTACGTGATCAAATGTTAACCAGATAATTTACTTTTTTATCTCAGAGAGATACCTTTCTGCATCGATCGCCGCCATACAACCCGATCCTGCTGCAGTTACGGCCTGCCTGTAGTGCGGATCCTGTACATCTCCTGCTGCAAAAACGCCCGGCACGTTTGTCTTCGAAGTGCCCGGAATTGTTTTGATATAGCCAACCTCATCGGTATCAATATACTTTTTGAAAACATCCGAATTAGGCGTATGCCCTATTGCGAGGAAGAATCCATCGATCCTTAATCTTACGGCCTCTTCCTGTGGTGTTCCTTTTTTCTTTACAAGCACTGCACCTTCCACACCGTTCTCTCCAAAAAGGTCTGTTACCTGGTGTTCCCAGAGGATCTCTATGTTCCTCGTGTTCAATACCTTCTCCTGCATAGCCTTGGAAGCCCTGAGGACATTCCTTCTGACGATAAGGTAAACCTTGCTGCATAAACCTGCCAGGTAGGTTGCTTCCTCGGCTGCAGTATCTCCTCCCCCGACAACAGCCACATCCTTGTTTTTATAGAAGAACCCGTCGCAGGTGGCACATGCGGAGACTCCCATACCCTGGTATTTCCTTTCAGCTTCCAGCCCGAGGTATTTTGCAGTGGCACCGGTTGCAATTATGACTGCATCTGCATCAATAACCTTTCCTTCGTCAATAGTCACCTTATGAACCTTCCCGGAGAAATCTGCTTCGGTGGCGATACCAAACCTGATGTCGGTTCCGAATCTTTCAGCCTGTTTCCTGAATTCCTCCATCATTTCAGGCCCGGTAATGCCATCCGGGTATCCCGGAAAATTCTCCACTTCGGTCGTGGTAGTGAGCTGTCCTCCTGCCTGCAGTCCGGTATAAAGGACAGGCTTCAGGTTAGCTCTGGCAGCATAGATGGCAGCGGTATATCCGGCAGGTCCGGAACCTATAATGAGGCACCTTACTTTCTCAGTTTCTGCCGGAACAGGTTTCTGGCCTTCACCTTGCAGATCCATAGTCTTGAAGAAATCCATGTTGACTTATTTTGACTGCAAAAGTAATGAAAAAAGGCACTTAATTTATAAGTGAATAGTGACGACTATGATGCAATTAAGGTGTAAATTTGATTATACAAGCACTATCCCAATGCCAAGGGAGATCAGAATGACTCTTTTACCCGGTGATCTGAACGAGAACTGGGACAGCCTTGCAGCCTTTTATTATCAGAAAAAAGAATTCCTGACATATCTTCACAATTACAATTACTGCAATCAGCGATACTATGAATTGTTTATTGACGGCACCCTTGAAGCAGGCACTGTAGTTTATACATTCAGGACTAACATACTCACCTTCACCGGGCTTAAGATGTTTGTGAACATGGAGATAATAGGATTGCCTGTTTCCATAGCAACTGTTCCGCTGGTCGGCAATGAAAGCGAGCATGAGAATCTGCTGGAAGGGATCCTGAAAAGAGAAAAAGGTCTGATAATGGGACTTAATCTCAGGAAAAGGTACCTTGAAGGAACAGTCATAAACATGAGGACCCTGCCGACAATAGTCATCGACAAGCTATTTAAAAGCTATGGCGAATATCTCGGATCTTTAAGATCGCCTTACCGGAGGAGGCTGAACCGGTTTGCCGGTAAATTCGCAAATGTAAGGTCCAGGGTGAGTTCCTGTTCGGAATTTACCGACACACATTACATGCTTTACCTGGATGTGATGAAAAGGGCTTCAGGCAAGCTTGAAACCCTGAGCCAACAGTTCTTCATGAACCTGCCGGCAAATTTCATCCTTACAACCCATTACGCTGATGATACTATCCTGGCCTGGAATATTTGCCATACAGATGGCCAGACATTGTTCTTCTTCATGGGCGGCCTTAATTACAAGTTCAGGGATCAATATCAGGCTTATCACAATAATCTGTACGGAATTTTTAAATATGCATACACTGGTGCTTTCAGGAGAATCGATCTCGGTCAGACGGCGGAGACTGCAAAAATGAGGGCAGGCGGCGTTGCGGAAGAAAGAGTTCTCTTCCTGTGGCATAGAAATATTCTGTTGATGTTCATCCTGAAACTTTTCAGACGGATGCTGGAGTACAGCAGTAGCCAGCAGTTAATGCATGTCTTTCGAGATTAACAGTACTTTCACAGGTTTCAAGAGATATAAGCAATACTCGATGAAGGTATTATTTGCACGGACCAAACCCTCTCCAGACACAATCGGCCTTCAGCACCTGATGGTTGTGGAACCATTGGAACTGGAGATACTGGCAACACTTATCCGCGACAGGCACGAGACTCTGATTGCCGATATGATCCTGGAAAAGAAACCATTTGACAGAATACTTGAAAAATTTCGTCCTGAAGTACTATGCCTGACAGGATACATCACCCACATACCCGGAATGATAGAATACTGCAGGCTTGCAAAAAAGATGGTCCCGGGAATTAAAACAATCGTAGGCGGAGTCCATATCGAATTGTACCCTGATGATATCGAAGATCCTTCTGTGGATTTCCGTGTTGTAAGAAATGCCACCAGGGCATTTCCCGGACTGATGGAATATATTGAAGGAAGAAGCGAGATCCCGGCCGGAGTGCTTCGTACCGGTGAAGCCGCTGACAGAAAGAATCTTCCTGATTTCGACTTTTATGTTCCGCTGCCCGACCGCTCACTGACTCTGAAGTACAGGAAAAGCTACTTCTATGTTTTTCACAACAGGGTTGCCCTGATGAAAACCTCCTTCGGATGTCCATATACCTGTAATTTCTGCTTCTGTCGCGAGATCACAGGGAGGAAATATTATGAACGGCCTCTCACAGAAGTGATGAGAGAACTCGAATCGATTGCCGAAAAAGAGGTTTATATCATCGACGACGACTTTCTTCTCGATCCCCGAAGAGTTAACGACTTCATCAATTCCCTGAAGGAGAGAAATATAAAGAAGCACTTTCTTGTCTATGGGCGTGCCGACTTCATCGCAAGCCACCCTGACATCATGAAATCTTTCAGGCAAACCGGACTGAGAACGGTTATTGTCGGACTTGAATCATTCGATGAAACGGAGCTGTCGGAGTTTAATAAGAAAACAACTGAAAGCATCAACAGGCAGGCCATGGAGGTGCTTAACCGTCTTCAGATAAGCTGCTATGCAGCCATAATCGTTTCGCCGAAATGGACAAAAGAGGATTTCAATAAAGCCGGAATAATCATGAAAGAGCTTAAGATCAGGTTTGTCAATCTCCAGCCGCTCACCCCACTTAAAGGAACTTTCACCGGTATCGCTGAAACCGATATAATCCTCGACAGGCGTGATTTTGCCAGGTGGGATCTGGCTCATGTAAGCGTAAGACCCGAAAATATGAGTGTCGCCGATTTCTACAGGGAAATTCTTAAACTATATGAATTATTGATTTTCAGTCCGGTAAATATCCTCAGCCACATGAAATATCCTCTTCCCATGCAATTGAAAATGGCCAGGGGGCTTTTCAGGGTTCACAGGCAATACCGGTCAAGGATCATGGAAGCCAGAAAAAATGCCTAAGGTTCTTCTCATACAGACAACCCAGTACAGTTTCGGCACACGGACCCTGTGCAAGCAGAAGAAGATATACCTTCCCGGGCTTGCCCTGCCGCTGCTGGCCGCATACGCCCCCTCGCACTGGTCGGTAAAGATCCTCATAGAAGTTGTTGATGAAATTAACTATGACGAGGATTGCGACCTGGTAGGCATAGGCGCCATGGGTCATGCAATCTTCCGGGCAGTTGAGATCGCTGATGAATTCAGAAAACGGGGGAAGAAGGTTTTTATGGGAGGATACATGGTTTCTATGACACCGTGGTTTGTCAGAGATCACTGCGACAGTATAATCATTGGTGATGCCGAGCTATCATACCCTGAACTGTTGTCTGACTTTGAAGCATCGGGCAGCATCAAAACTATTTATGACAGGCAGCTCGATAATCTCGAGGGACTGCTCCTGCCGCGCTATGAGCTTCTTCTTGAAAAACCCATCGGGTACATGTTGCCGGTTCAGGCCGGAAGGGGATGTCCGCATTCATGTTCCTTCTGCTCGGTTGCCTGCCTGTACAAGGGACGATATCTTGTAAGGCCTCCGGAAGAGGTTATGAGGGATATCCGCCATATCAGATCGCTGGGTTTCAGGAGGTTCTACCTGATCGACGACAATATCGTATCAAATCCGGAGTACCTCATGCAGCTTGCATCGCAGATCCGTCCGCTGAAAATGATCTGGGCCAGCCAGTGTTCCATACAGATCGCCAGGAATGACAGGCTCCTGAGGGAAGTGCGAAGGTCGGGATGCAGGATACTGAGCCTGGGGATCGAGAGCCTGTCGCAGGTGGGTCTCGATAAGCTCGGCAAATCGTGGGTAAGGGTAAATGAAACAGAAACACTGCTGAGAAAAATACAGGCAGCAGGTATTCTGCCGGCAACGGAAATGCTTGTGGGAACAGATGGCGATACTGCGGAATCAATACGGCAGACAGCCGTATTTATAAGGAAGAACCATATACCTGTGCCAAAATTCTATGTTCTGACCCCTCTTCCCGGAACCGCATTTTATACCAGGATAAAGTCTGAAGGCAGGCTGCTTCACGAGGATTATTCAAAGTACACCTCCTCGAACTGCGTCCATAAGCCGGCTAACTTCACACCGGAAGGTCTTGATGAAGCTTACCGGGATCTTTACAGGAAAACATATACGATAGGCAGTATTCTGAGAAGAACGATACTGAATCCTCATTTTTTCAGGGCACCTTCGGTCTACCTCTTCACATTATATGCCAATATGGTATATAGAAAATACATCCGGAACGGTGATGCACCGAACATTCTTTAAATGATCAGTACTGTATAGAATTAAAAGTGTCTGCCTTATATGGAAATAAAAGAAGTCACTGACCGGAAGCTGATGAACATGTTCATCGGATTTCCGTATATTCTTTACAGGAAAGATCCATATTTTGTCCCTGACCTGCGAACGAACCAGAGTAAGATCTTCTCAGGTAAGAATCCTTTTTTTACACATTCACGCGTGAAACTGTTCCTTGCAGTGAGCAGGGGAAAAACAGTGGCCAGGATCGCCGCAATAGATAATACGGTACACAACGAAATCTACAGGGAGAGAACCGCCTTCTTCGGATTCTTCGAGACTGTCATGGATTATGGTGTTTTCACCAGGCTTATTGAGAAAGTGATTGAATGGGCAAGGGCTGAAGGTTTCAGCAGACTCATAGGACCAGCTAATTTCACGACGAACGACTCATGCGGTTTCCTGGTCTCTGGATTCGACAAGATGCCCGTGATACATATGCCCTACAACAAGGATTACTATCCTGAATTTTTCGAACGTGCCGGTTTCATCAAGGAGCTTGACCTTTTTGCTTATGAACTTGCTGCTGAGAATGTCAGACTTCACCTTGGAGATCAACTTACTGAAAGAATTGAAAGAAAGCTGTCATCTGAAGGGATAACTATCAGGCATGTACGCTTCAATGATGCAGAGCCGGAGATGGAAAAACTTATGCGGGTGTACAATCAATCGAATGTGGAGAACTGGGGCTTCATACCCCTGGACTGGAACGAATTCAGGGACATGGCATTGGATATCAAAGCATTAGTACCTGAAAACCTGGTCCTGTTCGCCGAAAAG
>JALONU010000195.1 GCA_025454775.1 Bacteroidales bacterium
CAGGTCGTTGCCAGGAATCCTGCTCATGCAGCGAGGGGGTTGGCAAAGATTGACATCAGGCCCGGGGAAGAACCAAAGCTTCCTGCCGGGGCAAAGCTTGTTACCATACTCGAAAGGCCACAGGGTGGAGGAATAGCAGTTACAGAGCAGCCTTCGGGAGGAGTGATCCGCGGCCTTCATTACCTCAACGAGGGAGAAGAGCGTCTACGTGAAGAATCACCTCCGGCCGGCGATATACTTAACCCCGAAGCAGTTACAAGCTTCATTGAACTGGTGTACGACAGGTTCGCAAAGGAGTTTGGAAAATATTTCGGGAATACCATTATCGGCATTTTCACTGACGAACCATCTCCCCTGGGAAGGGGAAGCGCCCGCGGCGTTGTCGCCGGAAATGCTTCTCTTCTGCCCCAGGTAAACCGCATCCTGGGTTACGATATCACTCCGTTTCTTGCCGACCTGTGGTATACCGATAATCCCGAATCAAGAAAACACAGGAATGATTACAACAGGGCGATCAATATCTGCCTGGAGGAGAATTATTACCTCAGGCTGGGCACATGGTGCTACGACCATAACATCGCCCTGATGGGACATCCTGCAGGCTCAATGGATATCGGTACTGAAAGGTACTTCCAGATGCCCGGACAGGACCTCGTATGGCGCTATGTTGAGCCCGGACCGAAAGCTCTCGAGGGCCAGCACTCCACGATGGCGAAATGCGCCTCGAGTGCAATGCTTCACCTTGGTTACAGGCGCAATTCAAATGAGCTTTACGGAGCCTACGGACATAACCTTACATGGGACGAGATGCTGTGGCTGGCAAACTGGTGCTTCGTCCGCGGCCACAACCTCCTCATACCCCATGCCTTCTATTATTCCATCCGGGGTCCGCGATTCGAAGAAAGGCCGCCCGACGTGGGTCCCAATGCAGCATGGTGGAAGGATTACAAGCCTTATGCCGATGCGTGCAGGAGAATGAGCTGGCTGAATACCGACTCGAGGCATGTATGCGATGTCGCCATCCTGTGTGAAGCCACCTGGCTGCCTGATGTTCCGGCCAAAATCCTTTACCAGAACCAGAAGGATTTCAACTACCTCGAAATCAGGCATCTGTGGGAGGACGTGAAAGTCAGCGGAAAAGGAGTGCAAATCGCAGGCATGACCTACAAGGCGGTTATTCTCGACACTCTATCCCATATCCCGGATGCAGCAATCCCTGTCCTGAAGAAGATTGCAAGGAAGAAGCACCTGATAGTACAGTCCGGATCACCTTTAACGCCATTCATGCAGGGTGCCCTTATGTATAAAACAGGCGAAGACCTGCTTAATGCCGTTAAAAAGTTCAGCGTTCCCGACTTTGCCCTTTCAGTACCCTCACCGGGTATACGCTACCGTCATGTGGAAAAGGACGGGGATCATTATTATATGATTTTCAATGAAGACGAAAAAGAGGTGAAAACAGGCTACCGCCTCCCGATAGCTATCGGGACGGCTCCCGGCTCCCGGGTATGGATTGACCCATACACATTATTGACAATCGAAGCGAAAGACAAGGAAGTTGTGGATTTTAAACCGCATGAAATGAAAATACTGATGATAGACAATGATTAAACGCTACCTTGTATTTACCTCAGTTATACTCTTCTTCCTGACCACGGGATCGGCGAGGAAGGAATCGGCCACCCCTTACGGACTTATGGTGGAATTCATACGGGAACCCTCAGGAGTTCTTATAATGGACCTGAGACCCGAGTTTACATGGATAGTCCCTGCGGGAATGGGAATGCAGAAAGCTTACCAGCTGATTATATCCTCCGACAGGAACAACGCAGGTACAAATACCGGCGATGTCTGGGACAGCGGACTGAAAAACAGTACAATCTCAGCGGAAGTTGAAGCCGGGATTACCCTGAAACCGAATACAAAATATTTCTGGAAAGTCCGGATCAGGAATGAAAAGAACATTCTTTCAGGCTATTCGGATATCCAGGCTTTCACGACAGGCGATCCGAAAGATTATAAAACAACTACGAATCGTTTTGTATATTCCATTAACAGGCCGCAGCGATCTTCATGGCTGCCGGATGGCTGCATTCTTTACGATTTCGGCAGGGACGCCTTCGGAACGCTTTTTGTTCATTATTCCGTACAAAATAAAGACACTCTTATTGTCCGTCTTGGAGAAAAACTCACTGCCGAAGGAAGGATCGACAGGAATCCCGGTGGCTCCATAAGATACCAGGAAACCAGGCTTCCTGTTTCTCCCGGGAAAAGTGAATATGTCCTGAGCCTGGTACCCGATAAGAGAAACACCGGTGCGGCAGCAATAAAACTTCCTGACTCCCTTGGCGTAGTAACTCCTTTCCGTTATGCGGAATTTGCTGATCTTCCGGAGGGAAACCAGCCTGTTGCTGTGTTTCAGAGGGCTCTTTCCTACTATTTCGACGACAATGCCGCTTCATTTGCTTCTTCAGACACCCTGCTGAACCATATCTGGGACATATGCAAATATTCTATCCGGGCAACATCCTTTGCAGGCATCTATGTCGATGGCGACAGGGAAAGGATCCCCTATGAGGCCGATGCTTATATCAACCAGCTGGGGCATTACTTTACCGACCGTGAGTATTCGATGGGCAGGGCCACCAATGAGTATTTCATCAAACACCCGACCTGGCCGACCGAGTGGATTCTCCATACTGTACTTTTGTTTCACAACGACCTTATGTTTACCGGGAATGTGGAATCCCTGAGGGAATACTATGATGAACTCCGCCATAAAGCACTTTCAGCCCTGGCAAGGGAAGACGGACTTATAAGCGTTAAAAACGTCACTGATGAAATAATGACAAACCTTGGATTTTCCAATCCAAAAGAGAGGATAAGGGACATTGTCGACTGGCCTCCGGCCCAGAAGGACACAGGATGGAAGCTTGCCGGACCAGACGGTGAGAGGGACGGGTATGATATGGTCGAGGTTAATACCGTTGTCAATGCGTTCTACTACAGGAACCTCGTGCTTATGGCCGATATTGCAGAAAGGCTGGGTTATCCTTCCGATCGTGATTTCTACAGGAGGGAGGCGGAAAAGGTAAGGCTTACATTCAATGAAAAACTGCTGGATAAGAACAAGGGAGTTTACACAGACGGGGAGGGATCGGAACATTCCTCGCTGCATGCAAACATGATGGCCCTGGCCTTTGATCTCGTTCCTGAAGAATACATGAGATCAGTTATCAGTTTTATCAAGTCGAGAGGTATGGCCTGCAGCGTTTACGGCGCCCAATACCTTCTCGAAGGATTGTACAGGGCAGGAGAAGGCGATTATGCCCTAAGCCTTTTGACGGCAACACACGACCGCAGCTGGTGGAATATGATCCGCAGCGGATCAACGATAACCATGGAAGCCTGGGACATGAAGTACAAGCCCAACTCCGACTGGAACCATGCGTGGGGCGCGGCACCGGCAAGCATTATTCCGGGTTATATGTGGGGCATTGCTCCTGCCGAACCGGGATTTGCAAAATGCATTATCAGGCCTCAGCTCGGCAGCCTGAAGCACAGCAGAATAACGGTGCTCACCATCCGCGGCCCGATCACAGCGGAGTTCAGGGAAAAAAGGAGATCTAAGGAATACAGGATATCGATCCCCGGGAATATGGAATGTGATTTTATATCACCGGAAGGAAAAACGATCAGGCTTTCTCCCGGAAAAAATAAAATTGTACTTTGATCTTTAACCACTAAGGAACACGAAGTACACACAAAGGGACACAAAGTGTGTATTATGAAATCCTTCGTGTACCTTTGTGATAACCTTAGTGACCCTTTGTGGTAAATATATGAAATACAAATCATTACTCTTATCCCTGGCAATATTCCTGGCATTCGTCCAATGCCAAAACAATGGATCCAACCAGGTTTTCAGGGCCGATGTGATCATTTACGGAGGCACTTCAGCGGCAGTTACAACAGCCGTCCAGGTCTCGAGGATGGGAAAATCCGTAATTGTTGTATCCCCCGATAGCCACCTTGGTGGAATGTCATCATCGGGACTCGGGTTCACAGATACGGGAAACAAGGAGGTTATCGGCGGAATTGCACGTGAGTTCTACCAGCTTATATACCAGCACTATCAGAAACCCGAAGCCTGGAAATGGCAGAAACAGTCGGAATACGGTAACCGCGGACAGGGAAATCCTGCCATCGACGGTGAAAAACGGACGATGTGGATATTTGAACCTCATGTGGCAGAACAGGCTTTCGAAAAGCTTATTGCAGATAATAACATCACCGTTTACAGGGATGAATGGCTCGACAGGGAAATCGAAGCGCAGCGGAGATTCCACGGGAGCGGAAAAGGAGTGATAAAGAAAGGCAGCAGGATCATTTCTGTTACTACACTGAGCGGAAAAGTATTCAGGGGAAAAGTATTCATCGACGCAACTTATGAGGGTGACCTGATGGCTGCGGCAGGAGTTGAATATACTACCGGCAGGGAAGCGAACAGCCAGTATGGCGAAACATGGAACGGTGTGCAGAAGAATGTTTTTCACCATGGTCATTACTTCAAGGATAAAATAGATCCTTACCGGATTCCGGGAGATCCCCGGAGCGGCCTGCTGCCAAGGATCTCAGCCGAAACACCAGGAGAGAACGGTACCGCCGACAATAAGATACAGGCTTACTGCTACAGGCTCTGCCTTACCCGCAATCCTGCCAACCGCATCCCGATAACAAAACCGGAGGGCTACGATAGTACTCAGTATGAGCTTCTTGTCAGGTTGTCAGAAACAAGATGGAACGAGTTTTTCGGGAAATATGATGCCATACCCAACGATAAAACCGATGTAAACAACCATGGTCCGTTCAGCTACGACAACATAGGAATGAACTGGGACTACCCTGAAGCATCGTATGAGCGGAGGAAAGAAATCCTGGCTGAACATATCCTGTATCAGAAAGGATTGCTCTATTTTACAGCCACCGATAAAAGGATCCCTGAAAAAGTGAGGGAGACAATGAATTCCTGGGGTTACTCGGCTGATGAATTTGCCGGCAACGGGTACTGGCCCTATAACATCTACGTAAGGGAGGCAAGAAGGATGACAGGAGAGTATGTGATGACCGAAAATGACGTACTGGGAAAAAGGGAGGTACCGCATCCAGTAGGAATGGGGTCCTACACCATGGATTCGCATAATGTCCAGAGATATGTAACTCCGGAAGGCTATGTCCAGAATGAGGGCGATATAGGTGTTCGTGCTCCAAGGCCCTACCAGATCGATCTCGGGTCTCTTATTCCTAAAAGGGAGAATTGCAGCAACCTGATAGTGCCTGTCTGTGTTTCATGCACTCACATTGCTTTCGGATCGATCCGGATGGAACCTGTCTTCATGATACTTGGGCAAAGTGCAGGGACAATCGCCGCACTATCTCTTGATAAACGCAAAACTATTCACGACCTTACCTATGAGGAAGTCCGCAAACAACTTGAATCGGACGGACAGATACTTGATTTTTAGATTAATTTTGTGAAGAATCACATCGACCATGAAAACAACCTTACAAACTTTCATACTTCTTGCAGTTATGCTGCTATCAGGACCTGCAACTGCCCAGGTTGCATCAATGACGCTGTGGCCCCAGGGAATTCCCGGAGTTGTCCTCAACACCAATTACACAGAAAGAACAACAGTCACTGACGGTCTTAACACACGCTTTGAAAGGGTAACGAGCCCGGCACTTTTCCCATATCTTCCTCCCAAGGAAAGTGCTACAGGTACGGCAGTGCTGATTTGCCCCGGAGGCGGATACAGCGCCCTGGCTTTCAACCATGAGGGGC
>JALONU010000196.1 GCA_025454775.1 Bacteroidales bacterium
CGTGGTCGGTGCGGATGATTCCTATTCGGGCGCTGAAACGGTCCGGTTCCGGGTTCTGAATGAAGATTTCTTCGGCAATCGGGTCCTGTTCGACTCCGGGATGCTCACCCGGGAACAAGCGGGGGTCAAGATCGACATCGATGTCAAGGGCGTCGAATATCTTCTGCTTCTTTTCGAGGGAAAAGGCGTGGCCGGCAACTGGGCCGAAGCCAAGGTGATCGCGGACGGACGTTAGGCTCGGCAAGGGAAACGGCCCCCTTCGAACATATCGTTGAACGTGGCCGATAATGCCTTATTCTTGCCGAGATGCGCTGACTTTTGACCCGAAATCATATCGCAGTACTATCTCGCTCGATCCCTTTGAATATGAATTCATCCTGCCCGCAGGATAGTCGTACGAAAACCCGAGCATCAGCTGTTGTCCTATGTTTACCTGGAGATGGCCGGTGATAACCTGTTCCGTGGTTCTCCAAGAAGCCCCGATCCACAGCAGGTCCGAAATAATGAAGTTTCCGTTTATGTCAAGCTGGTTGATCTTTTGGGCATCACGCAGAGAAAGATCGAGAAGGGCCGATGGCTTGAACTTGAAGTTCGGCGAGAATGTGATCAGTCCTCCTGCAGAAAAAACGAAGTCGTATTCGCTGAATGAATGATAAGCCTGGGTGTTCCCTCCCCCTGTGCTTTTATAAAAAAGGAAGGATGGTACGGCCATTCCCGCGAAAAGTTTATCACTGAAATAATAGATGCCTGCACCAACATTCGGAAAAACATAGGCGAGCCTGCCATCGGCGGGAAGCACCGGATCCGACATATCAATTCCCTGGAGACCGTTGTAGTCGGTGTTGGACATGTCAACGCCAGCCTTGAGACCGAATGAAAGCTTTCCTTTTGCCAGCCTCAGGTGATAAGCATAGATCGCGTAAACAGACGAGGATTTTGTGATACCATACTGCATGAACCTGGCATTAAGCCCGAGAGCGACCTTGTCGTTCTTCATCGGGGTGTGGAGGGAAAAGGTCTGGAGCCTGGGAGCATCTTCTATGCCCATCCACTGCATCCTGTATGAAAGCGTTGCCGTGAGTGCTTCCCTCGTTCCGGCATAGGCGGGGTTGATCATCAGCCCGTTATGGATATACTGGCTGTAAACGGGATACCCGAGAATGATCCTCGACGAATCTCCGCCCTGACCATATCCTTCAAGGTTCAGACACATCAGGACAATTGCAATTATGTATATCCTTTTAATCATATTTTATCCCCCCGGAATCGGGAGATTGTAAATTCATTATTTCCGTTTAAGTATTATAAAACCGCTTTTCTTCGATACATGCCCGCTTACTTTCCCGGAGCTCACCTTCAGGAGATAATAATAAGTTCCTTCCGGAAGTTCTGCTCCCTTGCTGTCTTTTCCGTTCCAGGTTGTCCATTCTTCATTCCCGCCCAGGTTGGAGGTCGAGAAGACAAGTGTTCCTGCTCCGTTAAGGATCGATAGTTCAACCTTCTGCGTTTCAATGTTTATGCCACTGACATTCAGCTCGTCGTTGAAACCATCTCCGTTCGGGGAAACCAGTTCCGGGACTACTGGATTTGAAATTATTACCTCTATCAGGTCCTCAAGCCTGCATTCCCCGTTCTCAACTGTCCATTTATATGCATTGCTGCCAATGGAAGCACCTGTTATCCATGGCGACAGGGAAACATCATTGTCGAAAACCCCTGTGCCTTCAATGACACTCCACTTTCCGCTTTCAAAAGGCTGTATCGGATCAGCTTTCAGCTGGAAGGCATTGTCGAACGACATCATGCTTGTGTCGTTGCCTGCATCTATCCCATCGATCCTGTTATAAAAAGTTATCGTCACCGAGTCCTTTGATGAGCATGTCCAGTTGACTTCCTGCCAGTAAAGCTTATATGATACCGAAGAGGAGGTGAACGAAGAGTCTATTTTTACCTGTGTGTTGAAAAGTGCGCTGTTACCGCTCAGCACCGCCGGAGGGAATGTCCATGATCCCGTTCCGTCGGATGGAACAGCAGCAAGGGTGTAAACCGGACCGCACACTGCATCATCAGGGCCTGCGTTTGCAACTGGTACCCTGTACACATCTGCTCTGCGGTTTCCTGTGAGACCTGCCGGTGCGGCAACACAGTCATTATTGTCAATCAGCGATGAAATTGTATAATTAAATGTTGTCATGCTGCTGCCCGGGGAGGGTATCCTGCTGACAGTGTGACTGGAGGAAGATATGTTGCTTACGGTAACCAGGGTTGCGTTCTCATTATAAACCAGTGTCTTCCAGTTTTTGGCGCCTGTGAGATTTATCCTTAGCCTGACTTCCTTACCCGCACATATGGTGGTGTCGGTTGTCGATATTATTGATGCGGTAGGAAGCGTGAGAGTATCTATGGAGACCACTGCCGATGTATCGATACAGCAGTCGGCTGGCCCTGACCTGATTATCCTCCTGAACCACATCCTCTCGGTTATAGGTGAAGATGGTGCAAAATTCTGTGTACTGCTTCCGATGCCGGCCCACGATGTACCGCTGGTGCTGTCCTGCCATACCCATGCAGGTGTGCCTCCTGCTCCCCCGGTAAGAGGCGTACCGGTTATTGTCCCCGGAACTGTGTTGAAACACACTTCTGTCCGGTCAGGAGAGATCGTGTTGGCTGTGATCGATGGAAGAACAGTTACTTTAATAATGTTACTAAGGGTCTTGCACATTCCCGAGCTTACCTCTCTCCTGTAATACCTGTCGGCCGAAAGCACAGCAGGATCATAGCCGATGAGTGTCCCTGAAACAGTTACAGGATCATTGTTCGACACGAAATTATCAGACGATGTGTACCACTGGTATGCGAAAGTATAATTTCCTCCTGCCGGAACCTTGCCCCTGATTAGCTTTGGATTTCCCCCGTTGCAGATCGTTGTGTCAGCCTCTATAAGGTTGTTGGTAATCGGATCATGGACATTTACCACGATCTTGCTGCTTGTGCTTGAGCACTTTGAGGATGTCACTATCCTTCTGTACCATGTCGAGTCGGTAAGGGCAGGGGGATTGAAGGCTGTATTTACGGATCCTGTTGCGCGCGTTGTCCATGTGGCCAGCTTTGAGCTGTCCTGCCACTGGTACAGGTAATTAACGTTGTCGCCCCTTGTCGGCTGAAGGCCTGTCAGTCCTGCCGGAGTGTCACCCGAGCATATCGTCTGGTCGGCCGAAATACTATTAGCCTCAATTGCCTGCCACATCGTAAGCCTAATGGGTGAGCCGAAGTTCTTGCAGACATCATCGGGACCCGAGATCACAACCCGCCTGAAATACCTGTGCTCGACTGTTGCGAACGGAACAACCGATGGGGTGTGCGCTGCGGCAGTATTGCCCCCGAAGGCTGGCTGCCAGGTGCCTGTTGAAGTGCTGTCCTGCCAGAGGTAGGTAAACGCTCCTGTTCCGCCTGCCGGTGCAGAGGCGCTGAGGAGGTTGAATGACGATCCTTCGCATATTACCGAATCTGGACGATCGGTTATATTTCCCGTAACGGAGGGCAGCACTGTTACAGTAACTGTGGGACTGAAGCTTATGCACCTGCCTGAGATGATCCTTCTCTGGTAATAGGTTGTAATATTCAGCACTGGCGGATCGTACTGTGCACCTCCGGAAGTTCCTGCCGCATCCGGGGAACTTTCCCAGTTCAGGTCATCTGTGTTCTGCAGCCACTGATACTGGTAATGCCCGTTCCCGTTTGAGGGACCTGCATTGAGCGGTATCAGGTTCAGCGGATTCTGCCCGTTACAGATCGTAGTATCCTTCCCGACAAGATTACCTGTGATCGCAGGCGTGACGTTTATTTGTATCCACTTGCTGGTATCCGTCAGTGAAGTTGAATTATCGATCACGATCCTTCTCACGAGAAAGGTGTCAGCTTCTTCACCAGCAAACGAATAATCCTTTAATCCTGCCCCGCTTGCAAGCTGGGTCCATGTTGATCCTGCATTCCGGCTTATCTGCCAGGTGTAGGTATAATCTCCGGATCCACCGATCGGTAATGTTCCGGTAAGCGGATAGGGAACCTGATTTGAGCAGATGGAATCGACCTGTGTATTTGTAACAGACGAACGTATTGAGTTGAAGAGGAATCCATTGAGTATAGGTACCCATGTTGTAAGGTTTTCACCGATAAGTCCAGCGCCTCCTGTGGAGGATGCTGTTCCTCCGTTGTAGGTTCTGACAACTCCTGTCGTTGAAGAAGGATTGTTTGTTGTTATGAGGCCGCCTCCGCCACCACCTCCTCCTCCATATGTTCCTCCTGCGGCACCTCCTTTTCCTCCGGATGCTGAAATATTAAGGTTGGCAAAGCTCTGTGCATATAGCGCAATTGTACCTCCGCCTCCGCCTCCGCCGGCTCCTGCATTTCCTGAGGCTGCCTTTGCGTCTGATCCATTCGCGGTAACCGGTTTTGATGTTGCAGCTTTTATTGTATCAGAAACAATGATAACTATGCCGCCGCCATTCCCTCCTGCCGAAGAAGTTCCTCCTGCCACATATGTACCGGTTCCGGCACCTCCGCCCATCAGCAGGCTTTTAAGTGTATTTGCAAGAAATGTTCCCTTAATCTGGAGACCTCCGATACCTCCGGGGCGGTTAATTGCACAACCTGTTTCATTTCCTCCTGTACCACCGCCGCCATAGTTACCGCCGCCGCCGCCGCCGGAAAACCTCCCGTTGCCACCTCCTCCGGCACTAAGGTTGGCACCCTTGCCTTTCGCGTAAACAGGATATATTGGGGGGAAGTTTGACGAAGACAGATATCCCCTGGATACCGGGCCTTCACCCTTAAATCCTGAGCTGTCGGTTGACGCAGCGTAGGAATACTCCTGCAACTTTGGATCTGTGCTGGTGCACACACCAAGGCCTGCGGAGGTGATCCCTCCCTTAAACCCTTTTCCGATAACGCTGATAGAATCGTTAATTGTCAGTGTTCTTCCCGTTATGAGTGACAACACGCCGCCTGTCTTTTTTACACTGTCCCACGGCTCGCAGGTCAGTTTTGAAATGACCGTGGCAGCATTGAATGAAGGGACTCTCACCAGCTGTAGGTCGCCGACAGTGCTGAATGTGGAATGTGAGATATTGTTCCTGAATGTAACTCTTTTGGCTCCCGACTCTACGGATTCAACAATCAGGAATTCATGCTGGCCCGGTAATCCGTAGTAACCCTCAACCGTTCCGTAAGAACCAGTCTCATTAACATAGGTTCTGACACCCTTCATCTGGATGAGCAGCACTGTATCCCCGGCATGGAAGGCAGAAAATTGACCTGCATTAACGCCATCATCCTTTAGAATAACATAATCGAGGCCAAAGGAAGTCACCCTGCCATAGCTGTTTATTACCCCGCTGACGGATTTGGACTGACCCTGCAGATAATACCCGGACAGGGAAAACAACAACAGACCAGCTATCAGACATTTAATATTGACAGACAACCTTCCAGTCATCAGGGGAGATAATGAACTGCTAATATAACGATTTAATTGAATTAATCGTGTGATATCATTCAGCATGGGGTCCCCGGGGTTTCTCAATAGTGTACATCAATGGGAATTCAAGATGAAAAACGGTTCCCCTGCCGGCTTCCGATTCAAACCAGACCCTTCCCCCCGCGCCTTCAACATATCTCTTTACTATTGACAATCCAAGCCCGGTGCCGGATGACTTCGTGGTGAAGTTCGGTGTGAACATCTTTTTCTTCAGTTCTTCCGGTATTCCCTCACCATTATCGCTTACCGTCACCAGTACCTTGTTGCGCTTGCTGACGCGAGC